>CAZQOC010000016.1:13409-14678 GCA_964594745.1 uncultured Sulfurovum sp. | reverse complement strand
TATAGCCCAGGATGTTGTGGTTGTAGGGTTTTCAACACTGAATCGAAAAGGTGTTTCAGCGCCTGCAAAGATACGCCCCTGTTTGGCAAAAGTGGTTTTGAGGTTACCCAGATTGAGTACACCCAGTGGCCCAGCCGAAAAAGCAAAAGAGAAGACAAAAAAGAGTGTGATGTAAACCAGATTAAAGTCATGCATATAGGCTTCCATAAAAAGCCCAAAGAGCATCACTACTACCAGTAAAGAAAAGACAGTTGCATGCTGTCTGATGCTTCTATGTATCTGGATGAATTTGCGTAAAGATTTCATGGTGTATGCGTAGGGGAGTGGTGTTTCCCTCTTTGAAGCGTAGGCGGTGTGCACAGACGATACCTGTAACCATCTGTACATCATCAGGTGTAGCATAGGTGCGTCCTTGTAGCATAGCCCAGGATTTGAGCATGGCAACAAGAGCCAATGCTCCACGGGTAGAGAGTCCATACTCAAAGAGCCCACTCTCACGCGTAAAGGCGATGATCTCTTGGATGAAGTCAAGCAAAGTATCACTCATCGTGACCTCTGAAGCACGCTGCATATAGGAGTCTATCTGTGCCTGTGTCAATAGTGCTTGCGTTTGTAGACTCTGATGCGTCGTCTCACCTTTGAGTATGTTACGTTCAGAGATGGGGTCGGGGTAACCTATACCAAAGCTGCACATAAATCGGTCGAGTTGTGAGTTTGGCAGAGCGAAGGTACCTACTTCTTCTTGAGCATTTTGTGTCGCCATCACAAAAAAAGGTTTTTGCAGGGTGTAAGCTTCTGTATCTATGCTAACCACACCTTCTTCCATAGCTTGGAGCAGGGCAGATTGTGTTTTAGGCATGGAGCGGTTTATCTCGTCCGCGAGTAAAAATGAGGTGAAAATAGGTCCTTTTTTAAAGATAAAACTTCCCTCTTTTTGATTATAATAGTTGATACCCAGTATGTCAGAAGGCAACATGTCAGAAGTAAACTGGATTCGTCCAAAGTGAAGCCCAAGGACTTGCGAGAGATGTTTTGCCAAAGTGGTTTTACCTACCCCTGGGATGTCTTCTAAAAGCAGATGCCCTCTGGCAAAAAAGGTAGCCAACGCTAGTGCGATGGGCTCTCTTTTGCCTATGAGGTGTCTCTCTATGGCATCAATGATGGGTGTAAATTCTGGAGATATTGTGTAATTCATAGAGGTATCTTAGCGTAATTTTTATGTAGGTTATGTGTAGTGAATCATAACTATCTATCTTTTTTCTCATTATC
>CAZQOC010000016.1:0-13309 GCA_964594745.1 uncultured Sulfurovum sp. | reverse complement strand
AGACTCAAATCGGTCATCGATGAAGTCAAAGAGTCGGCCAATATCATCTTGTTTATTGATGAGATTCATACTATTGTAGGTGCGGGAGCCTCCGAAGGGGGGAATGATGCAGCAAACATCTTGAAGCCTGCACTTGCACGTGGAGAACTCCATACTATCGGGGCTACAACCCTCAAAGAGTATAGAAAGTATTTTGAAAAAGATACCGCCTTGCAAAGACGTTTCCAGCCTGTCAAAGTGGATGAACCTAGCATCAATGAAGCATTGCAAATCCTTAGAGGGATTAAAGACAAGCTTGAGGCACACCATAATGTAAATATCACCGATGCAGCACTCATTGCTGCGGCTAAGTTGTCTGACAGATACATTACGGATCGTTTCTTGCCAGACAAGGCGATTGACCTTATTGATGAGGCGGCAGCTGAGCTTAAAATGCAAATAGAGTCTGAACCAACTGATTTGGCAAAGATTAAACGTGAGATTTCTACTTTGCAGGTAGAAAAAGAAGCATTAAAGATGGAAGTGACCGAAAAAAACAGTGCACGTCTTGAAGAGATAGAAAAAGAGCTTGCAGACAAAGAAGAGAAACGTGTCTCGTTACAAAATCAGTTCGATATGGAAAAAGATGTCTTCAATCAAATTGCAGAGATTAAGACAACCATTGACTCCTTACGTACACAAGCTGAAAATGCGAAACGTTCTGGTGATTTCAACAAAGCTGCAGAGATAGAGTATGGACAAATCCCAGCAGAAGAAGAAAAGCTCAAAGCACTTGAAGCAAAGTGGCATGAGATGATGAAAAACGGTACGCTACTTAAAAACTCTGTGGATGAAGAGATGATTGCAAGCATTGTAAGCCGTTGGACAGGTATCTCTGTGAGTAAAATGCTTCAAGGGGAAAAAGAGAAAATCTTAGCCATCGAAAATATACTTAGAGAAGAAGTTGTTGGACAGGATGAAGCACTCAAAGCTGTGGCACGTGCTATCAAGCGTAACAAAGCAGGGCTTAGTGATACCAACAGACCAATTGGTAGCTTTATGTTCCTTGGACCAACAGGGGTTGGTAAGACACAAGTGGCTAAAACCTTGGCGAAGTTCCTGTTTGACACGGAAAAAGCGTTGATTCGTATAGACATGTCTGAATATATGGAGAAACATGCAGCATCTAGACTTGTGGGTGCGCCTCCAGGATATGTCGGGTATGACGAAGGTGGACAGCTCACAGAAGCGGTACGTCGTAAACCATACTCAGTGGTGCTCTTTGATGAGATAGAAAAAGCACACCCAGATGTCTTTAATACACTCTTGCAGGTGCTAGATGATGGACGGTTGACGGACAATAAAGGTGTCACAGTAGACTTTAAAAATACCATTATCATCATGACCTCTAACATTGCGTCCGATAAGATTATGGAATTTAAAGATCCAGAAGATAGACGTATAGCAGTTTCTGAGGAACTCAAGAAACATTTTAAACCTGAGTTCCTCAATCGTTTGGATGAGCAAGTCATCTTTAATCCGTTAGATTTAGCTGCTATTACACGTATTGTTGATATCTTGTTTAAAGATATTCAGAAAAAATTAGCTGAACGTGACATCACTATCAGCCTTACAGAGAATGCCAAAGCATACATTGCTGAAGCAGGGTTCGATCCAGTGTATGGTGCTAGACCACTCAAACGAGCACTCTATGAAGTGGTAGAAGACAGACTTGCAGAACTTATTTTAGAAGACAAGGTTGTTGAAGGTTCAGATGTAGTCTTTGATGTGCAAAATGGTGAGATAAAAGTAAATATTTCTTAATGTTTATGAAATTCCCAACAAAATGTTGGGAAGGGAAGGGCGTATGTTTTTCTACATGACTACAAAGAAGTGCAGTCACGGGACAAGGGAGTAAATAGGTTTACTTATTTTCCTTCTGGTGCTGCTTCTTCAGTACCATTTGTATCACCATCTGTTGGTGCTGGAGCTTCTGTATCTACCGCTGCTACTGTTGCAGTAGCTTGTTCTACATTTTGCATATCATCTGCTTGTACAGCAAGTGTTGTCATCGCCATTGCTGCGATTAAAATCATCATTTTTTTCATAAAATATCCTTTAAAATTTTGTTATCGAATTATGATTCGAACAAGCAAAGTATAATGCAGTAGTCTTACTCAAATCTTACTTATAAATTACCTAAGTATTACCTTTTAACAAAATTTATATATACTTACACTACCCATAAAGGAATGAGAATATGATACCTTTTAATCATCTTGGATGGCTCTTTAAAACATTTGGTTCTGGTGTTTACCCCAAAGAAGTACGTCAAGAACTCTGTCAATCTTTAGATGTACTACAAAGTAATGCAGAGGTACTGGATGTTGGCGCAGGTACAGGCATGATGTGTACATTTGCAAAGGCATGTAGAGATGACCTTAGACTTACAGCTGTTGACCCAGCAAAGGGTATGCTTAAATTTTCACCTGCATACGTCACAACACATCAAGCTTCTGCTGAAGATTTACCTTTTGATGATAGTCATTTTGATTGTATGATGATGGGAGAATCTTTGCATCATTTTACAGACGTAGATAGTGCATTAAAAGAGTCTGTACGTGTTTTAAAAGAAAAAGGAAGACTTTTTATTTATGATTTTAATGTAAAAACATTTATGGGGAAAAGCATTTGTCGTGGGGAAAAATTATTAGGTGAGCCTGGAAACTTTTTTGAGCCAGAAGTTTTAAAAAACAAATTAGAGACATATGGATTTTCTGTTAAGATTAAACATTATAGATGGAGATACACACTCTCAGCAACTTTGGAGAAAAAATGAAATATTTATTTATCGTCTTTACACTTATATGGATAGTGGGATGTAGTCAAAAAAATTCTGTAAGGATCAACCATAAACCTACACCTTCAGCATGGAAAGTGCTCCAAACAGGAGAGAGTATGATACGAAAAAAAGTTTTAGTCAGAGGGAGTTGCTGGGATTATATTGACTGTATCTATACGAAAGCTGGATGTTCAAGAGCTCAAAGAAAAACTGTTTTTAAAAGTAGAAAAAAAGGACCTTATGTTGATGTAAAAAAAATCAGACCTGGAGATTGGCTCTATTTCATCAATGGTTCTTACCACAATAGTGAACATAGTGCTATCTTCATCAAATGGGTTGACTTTAAAAGCAAGACAGCACGTATGCTCAGCTATCAAGGAGAAGGAAAACGCAAGCCTGCACGGTATAAAAATTATGTATTAAAAAAAGTTTACCACATCATGAGAACAAAGAAATGAAGTTGAGTAAGAAGTTTCTGAAAATATCTTAGGTAGCAATTAGTGACTATTTAACAAAGGCTCGTTGGTGGACGAAACAATGAGTTTTTAAAAAAGGAGGAAGAATAAAAAATTGGTCTCACCACCTAAGATATGTTGTAGTATATCTAAATAAGATAAAATTTGTCTTAATTAAAAACTTATAACTATAATTTGTTAAAATTATTTTATGTTTTTAACAAATCAACCAGTGTTCCATCTTGAAAATATCTTCTGTTGCGGGCATACCTTTCCATCCATTACTCTCTAAATACATCATTTTATTACCAAAATATCCTATGATGTATTTCTCTTTATAAATGGGGAAAGTTCCAGAATGGAACATCGCAAAGATATCATCATAAGATTTTGCGACTTCATAATAAGAAAAATCAAAGCTATGCAATGCGATGAGTGCAGCATGGAACATCTCATTTTGGTGCATACTTGTGCTCACCATATAATAAGCAGGATATGCCACAGCAGGATTGTCTAACAACTCGGAGATATAGAGTTTTTCTTTCTTTTTTTGATACATTATTCTTCTAACTCTTCTTTATTGTCTTTAAGCACATAAATATAGGTATCTACATCGAGTTCATCATAGCGCTCAACAGTCACCTCTGTACGTACAAACTCTTCTCCCTCAAAGGCATCAAGGTATTCCCAGTTATCCTCCAAGTTATGTGAGTAGAACAAAAAGCCATGTACGGTGTCGGTAGGCTGACCGAGTTTAATACCAGGATAGCCCATAGATGCAGACCATCCTGCACCTATCAGTTCTCCCTGTACGGTAGCAGGTACAAACTTACCTACAATATTTTCTAAAACATGTCCATTGGGACAGTTGGGCATGAGTGTGCCGTAGACGAAAAGTGTATCCATGCGTATTGCCTATTGTTAAAGTCTAAAAGTGCGACATTATAAGTAAACTTGACTAAAATGCTATTAAAGGAATATGCTATGGCTTACGATTTAAAAAAGAAACTTGTGATTGCTATCTCATCTCGTGCATTGTTTGACCTAGAAGAGGAAAACAAGATGTTTGAGAAAAAAGGGTTAAAAAAATACTACAAATACCAGATAAAAAATGAAAACAAGCTGCTCAAACGCGGCGCGGCTTTTGATTTTGTAAAAAATATCCTTCGTATTAACAAACACTTTGATGACAAGCTCATAGAAGTCATCATACTTTCACGTAACAATGCTGCGACAGGACTTCGCATTAAAAACTCCATAGACAGGTATAAGCTCAATGTTGAAAGAGCAGGGTGGACAGCGGGTACACCTATCTCAAATTATCTTAAAGCCTTTGATGTGGATTTATTTTTGTCAGTACATGAAAAAGATGTACAAGAAGCTATCAATGAGGGGATTGCTGCGGCGCGTATCATCCCTAAAAAGTATAAAAAAGACAACAAGAGCAAAGATGTACATATCGCTTTTGATGGAGACGCGGTACTCTTTTCTGATGCCTCAGAAAAAATATACCAAAAACATGGACTTGACGCTTTTGTGAAACATGAAAAGAAAAATGCAAAAAACCCTCTACCCAAAGGGCCGTTTGCCAAACTGCTAAAAGTCATCTCTCAGATACAAAAGAGATTTCCTATGGAAAAAGCACCCATACGTACTTCACTCATCACAGCACGTGATTTTGCGACTTTCGAGAGAGTCATACGTACCTTCAATGCCTGGGATGTACGTGTAGATGAAGCTTTTTTCTTAGGTGGGGTTGAGAAAAGAAGAGTAGTAAAGTCCTTTAAAGCAGATATATTTTTTGATGATCAGGATGTTCATTTAGATAAGACATCCCAAAGTACACCTTCTGCAAAAGTCCCATATATACGATAAATACTATTTAATATCAATTATTTCAATTTTATTATTAAAATAGAAGATATAACATAACTACTTGTTATATAGATAAAAATACACTATAATAAAGTAAGATATTTATACTTATTTGAAGGGTGTAATTATGAAAAGAGTATTGAATTTAATTGTTACACAAGAGAAAAAGTTACGTAAAGCATCCATACCGTGGATTATGTTACTTGCCAGTACAGCAGGACAAGCATCTTGTTCCAAACTTGCAAAGATTGCTGGTATGAGTCAAAATAATTTAGAGCAGATTGTAAATAAACTTGTAAAAATAGAAAGCACTTCTGGCAAGTATGATGTTAAAAACAGTAACTCTGGTGCTTATGGTCGTTACCAAATTATGCCAAGTACTGCAAAGTTTTATGCTAAGAAACTACATATTCCACAAAACCAGTGGAAGAAACCTTACAATCAAGACAAGATTTTCAGAGCCATCATGAAAGACAATATTAAAAGTTTAAAAAGAAATGGACATAGAGTTTCTGCTTTTTCACTTTATGCAACGCATCAGCAAGGTGCAGGTGGATTTAATGCTATTATGAAAAATAAACCTATCAACAAAAAGCTAGAAAAAAATCTACGCCAAAACCTACCTTCTAAACTAAGAAAAGTCAAAAAATCACAACTACGAATCACATGGATTAAATATTGGAAACGTAAACTGGGATAATACTTTATTTTAATATTTAGTTCTCACGTTTCTTGTAAAATTCTTCTCTAAATACTTCAAATCTTTCTTCTATAATGGCTTCTCTCATCTCTTTCATCAAGTTTAGGTAGTAGTAGAGGTTATGAATGGTTCCTAGTCTGAAGTAAGTGATTTCTCTGGCACGATAAAGGTGCCTTAAATAAGCACGTGAGTATGTTTGGCATACCATACACCCACACTCTGGATCAAGAGGGGCATCATCGGTAGTAAACTCTGCTTTTTTAATGTTTACTTTCCCAAAACTTGTAAACAGTGTACCATTGCGTGCATTACGTGTTGGCATCACACAGTCAAACATATCAACCCCTCGTGCCACATTTTCTACCAAATCTTCCGGCGTTCCTACCCCCATGAGATAACGCGGTTTTTCTTCTGGCATAAACTGTGTTGTCCATGCTACAGTATCGTACATATCTTGGTTGGCTTCTCCCACACTCAGACCCCCAATAGCAAAACCATCATAGTCCATAGCACAAAGCTCTCTGGCTGATTTTTCTCTAAAAGCTTTATCTGTGCCTCCTTGAATAATGGCAAAAATATTTTGATCAACGCCTACACCCTCAGACTGTTTTTCACTAAAGTAATCGATGCTCTCCTGTGCCCAGCGCGTTGTACGTTCAATGCTCGCAGCGATACGCTCTTGTGTAGCAGGTAAAGCCACAAGATCATCAAGTATCATCATAATGTCTGAGCCTAAATTATGTTGGATATCAATCACTTTTTTAGGTGTAAAGTAGTGTTTTGAACCATCAAGATGACTTGCAAAGGTAATACCCCCTTCATCTACCTTGACATTATCAGAAAGAGAAAAGGCCTGAAAACCTCCAGAATCAGTAAGAAAAGATTTGGGATATTTGCTAAAGCCATGCAATTTACCCATTTTTGCTACCACTGTATCGCCAGGTCTAATATACATATGATAGGTATTGGCAAGAATAATTTCTGGTTGAATGAATGTTGCCAAATCACTGGCATCAAGTGCCTTCACTGCGCCAACTGTGCCCACAGGCATAAAGACTGGGGTTTGAATGGTAGAATGGGCTGTTTTAATCGTACATGCTCGGGCAAAGCCATCTTTTTTATCTATCTGAAATTGCATTGTGTTATAATATCCCTTAAAATAATTGTACCCTCTGTTTAACATAGATGTTCACAATGGGTTTAGTCAAGAAATTATATCTAAAAGACTTAGAGGATATCGCATCAAAAATATATTAATTTTAGCCAGTGGTAGTGTTGCTAAACATTTCATAGATTGGGTAAGTAAAAAAAGAGTTGCCGAAAATCAATATTATGTCACTTGCTATAAAGCAGGTACTACCCCGCCAAAAGTAGGGAAAAACATTACACTTATAGATGCAGACCCAACAAGCTATTCAAAGCTATCTCGCATTATGCGTGATACACACTATAGCAATGTTTTTGTTGTTATGGAAGATATGGAAGATGCAGAGTATGTACTTAAAAATATAGCACTCATTGATCCAAAAATAAGAATAGTTCTTGTCAATCAATGGGACAATGATGATATAGGCAAAGATGTAAAAAATATTACTATCATACACAGTGATGAACTTATGGCAGCACATCTTTATGATAATTTACCCAATGTGCCTTTAGTCGCACAAAATGTAGGTTTGGGCAGAGGGGAGATTATGGAAATCCATGTACCATTTGGGAGTGCATATGCCTATAGACATGTAGGAAGCATTCTTCAACGTAAATGGAAAATAGCAGCAGTATACCGAGATGACAAGCAGATACTTCCCACAACAGCAACCATGATACGTCCAAATGATACACTTTTGGTTCTAGGTAAACCACTTGTATTAGATGGTGTCTATAAAACAATCAATAAACGTATAGGATTATTTCCTGAACCATTTGGGAAAGATATTTATTTACTTTTGGACTTTAGGCATGATAAGAAAAATGCTCTTATCTATTTAAAAGAGGGCATATATCTTCTAGAAAAACTTGAGAATAAATCTCTTTATGTTCGTATTTTATATCCCAATGATTTTGCACTTATAGATGAATTAAAGAGTTATGAAAGTGAAAATATCATAGTCACAGTCTCTTATCAAAGTGAAGAGACAAACAATATGATTGAGTATGATATTCACCAACATGATATTGGTATTGTCATGAGTAGTATTAAAGCATTTGAATCAGATGAGTTAAAAAGTACACTGTATGACCTTAGAAAACTAGTCTATCTGTTCGGAGACAAGTTGCTTTACAACATAAAACGATGTGTTGTACTTATGAGTGGTGATGAAAAGATGGAATCTATCTCTGCTACTGCTTTTGATATTTCTGAATCTTTAGGACTGAGTTTAATGTTAGGTGATTTTGATCCAGAAGGTGATTTTGAAAGTAAAAAAATGATTATTGAACACTATGAAACACTTACACATATTTTTAATATGAAAATTGACATCGAACAAAAAGTCGCAAATCCTATTCGTGAACTCTCCAATATGAATGAAATTCTACAAGTTGCACCGTTTGAAAAAGATCTTCATGCAGATAGTCTTATGAAGCTTATATCTACTAAAATACAAGATTTTATACTTACTACAACCAGACACCCAAAACTACTTGTTCCTTTTGCACTCACTGAAGGTAAAGAAGAGACATAAATATCTTTGCATAACCTCTTCTAGGTAGCCTTACAACGAGATTTAACCACAATGGTGATAGAATAAAGCAAATTATGTTTTATCTCAAGGTTTCTCTATATGATTGTCCCAATTGAATTAATAAATACAAGCAATATAAAATATGACATCACCATCGATGCATTACCCTCACTTGATTTCGATACGAATGTTGTTATCGTCACCAATCCAACTGTTTCGGGCTATCACCTCAAAACGCTTTTAGAAAAAGTCTCTGCAACGACACTACATGTAGTAACCATACCTGATGGAGAAGGATATAAAACATTAGAGACAGTTGAGACTATACTTAATGAATGCTTTGAACATAAACTCGATAGAAAATCTTTACTCATTGCTTTTGGCGGAGGAGTCATAGGGGACATGACAGGATTTACTGCAAGTCTCTACCAAAGAGGGATAGACTTTATACAGATACCTACCACTTTGCTTAGTCAAGTAGATGCTTCCGTTGGTGGGAAAACAGGTGTCAATAACAAGTATGGCAAAAACCTCATAGGGGCTTTTTACCAACCCAAAGCGGTCTACATAGATCCTACATTTTTAGAGACACTGCCTCCGCGTGAGTTTGCAGCTGGTGTAGCCGAAGTCGTCAAAATGGCTGTCATGTTTGATAAAGATTTTTTTGCATACCTGCAAGATGCAGACCTCAATAATGTAGAGACGATTAAAGAGATGATTGCCAAGAGTGTTTCTCTTAAAGCGTGGGTCGTTAACCAGGATGAAAAAGAGGCGGGTATTCGTGCTGTGTTAAACTACGGACATACCTTTGGACACGTGGTTGAGAATGAAACCAACTATACTACCTACCTTCATGGAGAGGCCGTCGCCATTGGGATGGTGATGGCAAATGCCTTGGCTGTAGAACTAAATATGTTTACCCAAGAAGAAGCAGATGAAGTGAAAATGCTTTTAGAAAAAGCTTCTTTACCTACGAGCTATGGTATCAAAGATGTAGATGCATTTTATGAACATTTCTTTTTAGATAAAAAATCTGCAAAAGGTAATATCAAGTTCATTTTACCCCAAGGCATGGGAAAACATAAGATTGTTTCAAATATTGATGAATCAATCGTCAAAAAAGTACTTCTTTCATTTGCTGGAGACAAAGCATGCGATTAATCTTTGTACTCTTTACTTTAGTCTTTGTTGGAACGAACCTAGTAGCTGAAACTCCAGCTGACATGAATAATTCTAAGCCTCTATTCAAAGAACAAAACAATACAGAAGTGACACAGTTACTACTCCAAAAAGATGCGTTAGACAAAGAATTACTTGAAAATAATATTTGGTCTAAAATATATAGTAATTATCATACCTATAAAGAGCTCAAAAAACGTCAAGTATTTCTTAACGCGGATATTGCCCGTTTAGAAAAGAAAAAAAAGCCAACTAAAAAACAAAAAGAGACTTTACAAAAAGAGAAAGAAAAAAAAACAACTTTGGTTGGAAAATTACAACTCCTGAAAGAATATGAAAAAGATCCTTTTGAGAAATTTTTAACCCCACCTACTATTGAAGAAGTACCCACCGTCGGTAATCCCTTTGCCGTCATAGGAGCACTTTCTTACCAAAAAAAGCTAAATTCTGATCAGGAAGCCTATGATGCAAGATATACTTCACTACAACATATCATGACTAAATTAAAAGAAAAAGAACAACTTCTAAAAGAACTTATCTCACTAGAACATAACAACAGTAACTATCTAAAAGCTTACAAAGAGAACCAAGCACAAATAAAAACTTTTGAGCCAGTGATTGATATTTTTAAAACCACAAAAAATGTGTATACAAAAAAAATTGATGAAATTAATTTTAATTTAAAAAGTGCTATTAAAAAAGAGATTGAAAAAACCATTACCATTGGTGCGGTTATATTATTTTTTATTTTACTTCTTATCATACTCAAATTTTTTGTACGTAAATATATGTCTGATAATGATAAATTTTACACCATCAATAAAGCACTTAATATTACATTTATCCTTTTTTCTATTGTAACACTTTTACTAGCCTATATAGAAAATGTTTCATATCTTATAACCATCTTAGGGTTTGCCTCTGCAGGTATCGCTATTGCTATGAAAGATTGGTTTATGTCTCTTATGGGTTGGTTTACTATTGTGCTTGGGGGAACTATTCACGTAGGTGATAGGGTTAAATTTCAAAGAGGAGACATCGAATACATAGGTGATATTGTAGATATATCGATGCTTCGTATGACACTCCATGAAGATGTAACGCTCACTGCATATATGCACAACCGTCGAGCAGGGCGTGTGATTTTCATTCCTAATAATTTCATATTTACTGATATGATAGCCAACTATTCACATGCTGGGCTCAAAACGGTATGGGATGGTATAGACTTTATGATTACTTTTGATTCAGATATTCAAAAAGCGTCCTCTATAGCCAAAGAAGTGACACGTAAATATTCGAAAGGGTACACAGATATTACAAGAAAACAGCTCAATAAACTCAGAAGTAGTTACAGTATCAAAAATACCAATGTTGAACCGCGTATTTTAACATTTATAGAGCCATATGGTATGAAAATTTCTGCATGGTATCTGACAAACTCTTTTGCAACGTTGACCCTAAGAAGTACCATTTCTGCTGAAATTATTAAGCGTATCCATGAAGAGGAGAGTATCACTCTTGCTTTCCCTACGCAATCTATCTATGTTGACAAAGATGTACGTAAGCCCGTACCTAAACCAGAAGATATACCTATGGGTGAGGAGACCTTTTAATGCATAAAGTTTATTTTAAAACCTTTGGCTGTCGCACCAATCAGTTTGATACACAGGTAATGATGTCTAAACTCAAAGACTATGAACTTACAGACAATGAATTAGAATCTGACTATATTGTTGTAAACTCTTGTACCGTCACAAATGGTGCTGACTCTTCTGTACGTAACTATATCTCATCCATGAAACGTAAAAACCCAGATGCCAAAGTGATACTTGCAGGATGTGGTTCTCACTCCAAAGGCGAAAGCCTCTTTGAAGATAAAAAAGTTTTTGGTGTCATAGGACATTCAGAAAAAGAAAATATTAATACTGTACTTAAAAATGAACAACCTTTTTACCAGATAGGTGATCTCGAGCATATTGATTCTACCATTGTAGAAGAATTCGTTGGTAAAAGCAGGGCATTTATTAAGATTCAAGAGGGATGTGATTTTGCCTGTTCTTACTGTATTATCCCTCAAGTACGTGGTGCGGCACGCTCACACAAAGAAAAGACTATTTTAGAGCAAATTACCAAACTGGCAAGTAATGGTTTTGGTGAGTTTATCCTAACAGGAACCAATGTAGGATCTTATGGTCAAGATCATAGTACTTCTATGGCTAAACTGTTGAAGAAAATGAGCCTAATACGTGGCGTACGACGTATACGTATAGGTAGTCTTGAACCGATACAAATAGACGATGAATTTATGGAATTACTCTCTGAACCTTGGATGGCAAAGCAGCTACATATTGCATTGCAACATACTTCTGATAAAATGTTAAAAATCATGAACAGACGTAACACCTATAAGACAGATTTCGATCTTTTTCATACAATAGCAGCTCAAGGCTATGCTTTAGGAACAGATTATATTGTTGGGCATCCAGGGGAAGATGAAAATGCATGGACAGAAGCAATGTCAAGAGTAAAAGAACTTCCACTCACGCATGTGCATGCTTTTTCTTACTCAAAACGTGACAATACTGCCTCGGCCACAATGAAGCCAGAGATACGTGGAAATATAGCCAAAGAAAGGCATAAGGAGATCACCGCTATTGTGAAAGCAAAAAACTTTGCATTTAGACGAGAGCATGCAGATCGGCTTGAAGTATTACTTGAAAATGGGAAAGAGGGTGTCTACCATGGGTTTGATCAATATTTCAATAAAGTGGAAGTACATAGTAGTGAAGATTTAAGTGCAAATTGGGTTTTATTGGACAATGTGGAGGTAAGCAATGAAGGCAACAAAGCAAAAATTTAAACCTGCGTTAAATACTAAAAATATTAAAATCATCATAGGTTTACTGATTGTTTTGGTGCTACTTCTCTCTTTTGCTATACTCAGAGATACAGATCCACTTTTAACGCATAAACAGGCAAATACACTCTTTAAACAAGATAAGATTCAAAAACTCATTATAGATGGGGAATATATTCGCATCCAAACAGAAGAGAAGCGTTATAAAATTTATAAAGATGCCATCAATAAAGACGCTTTTTTCACCAAGTACCCTGTTGAAGTCATCCAAGAGAGTAGTTATTTGTATGATATTTTTTCATTACTTGTTCTTTTGGGTACTTTAGGATTTCTATATACTCTTATGAAACAAAATAGAATACAACAACTCAAGCAGATAAAAGCAACACATAAAACCTCACAGGAAAATACCTACGAACCTGTGCAAGCATTGACTTCTCATGTCACGTTTAATGATGTTGCGGGTATTAAAGATGTAAAAGAAGAACTTGAAGAAATTATTGATTTTTTAAAAGACCCTCAAAAATACCGTGATTTAGATATTCGTTTACCAAAAGGTGTTTTACTTGTAGGCCCTCCAGGAGTAGGAAAAACACTCATTTCAAAAGCGGTCGCAGGTGAGGCTAAGGTACCATTCTTCTATCAAAGTGGCGCATCTTTTGTACACATTTATGTGGGCATGGGAGCCAAAAGGGTTTCTGAACTTTTTAAAAAAGCCAAACAGATGGCACCCAG
>CAZQOC010000015.1:0-15783 GCA_964594745.1 uncultured Sulfurovum sp. | reverse complement strand
ACCAAGACACCACTGATAAGGATAAAGATAGAAATGCGTACACTTTTCAAATATCTACTTATAACTTTTCTCTTTGTTTTTGCTTTTATCTCTTATCTCTTTTTTACAAACTCCGGTCAAAAAACAGTTTACAATATCCTTAGTTTTGTGGCAACACACAAGGCAGGTGTAGATATAGCAGTAAAACAAATTAATCTCCATCAGTACCCCTATGTCTGGGCAGATATTGTAGTAGAAGAACAGTATGTTATGCATATAGATGGTTTTATGCAAAAACAACATTTCGACTTACGTTATACCCTCCATTCAAGCTGTTTAAAAAGTAACATATGTACTTTTGATGACGAAATTAATATTATTGGTAAAGCCACAGGATGGAAAAACAATATAAACGTCACGGGACAAGGCTCTGCCCTTGATGGTAATGTAAGTTATAGTTTTGTAAAAAAGAAGCATATTTTTAAAGATATTGACTTAAATCTTCATGATGTAAACTCATCCAAACTCTCTTCTCTTTTAAAACAAAAAGCTCTTTTTAAAGGCAAAGCACAAAGCCATATACATTTTGATGTCATAGAAAAAAAACATAAAGTTGGTACCATTGACTATGAGGTCAATGACAAGCGTTTTTTTGGACTTGATGCTGCTTTAAAGATGCATATTGCTGTCAATAATCACCATCATACTTTTAGCGCAGATTTGCGTACACCTGAGCTGGTACTTCACCTCACAGAAGGAAAATACAATCAAGAAAAAAAATACGCCCATGCCAATTATACTTTAGAAGCGCAAGATTTATCTAAATTAAAAAAGCTTCTTCACGCTAACGTTAAGGGGAGTTTTCATACCCATGGAGAAGTGATTTATGACAAACACATTAATATTACAGGTGTTTCACAAGATTTAGGAGGAGCTCTGCATTTTAACTTTGACCAGAAAAATCTCACACTCCTCTTTAAGAATGTCTCTTTTATAAAACTCATGCGTATGCTAAACACAAAAGCGATACTAGATGCAAATGCCACAGGTCAAGCCACTTTTAATATTACCCAAAAAGAAATGTATTTAAATACACAACTCGTTGGAGCAAAACTGCTTCCTTCAAAACTCACACAAGAGATAGGAAAAAAGTTTCACTTCAAACTTTCACAGCAAGTGTTTAATAAAAGCCATATCAAAATGCACTACAAAGAGAAAGAACTCATTTCTGACATTACTTTGGCAAATGATAACATACGCTTAAGCCTCAAAAATACTAAAATCAATGCCTTACATAATGCTATAGATACCTATATGGATATAGAAATACCTCATCATGCAGCACAAGGTCAACTCTATGCCAGAGTGGATGACATCAAAGCAAAAAAACTCGATGATGTCTATGTCAAATTTGATGGAACTTTAGAAAAACATTATCAAGTCAAATTAGATGGCTTAGTCAGTGAGCGTTTTGTCAATATGGACTATGTCTTAAGTAGTGCTCGGTTACCCAGCCATGTCTGTACCATCGTAGATGATGTAAATCTCTCTGGACATCTCAGTGGTTCCTTTGCTCGTCTCCATGTCACAAGTACAGGTACAGCTATGGAAGGCCATGTACAGTTCTCAGCTATTAAACGTAAAAAACGATGGGAAGATATAGTATTGGACTTTAAAAACATCCATGCCCTCAAACTCTTTACCCTACTAGGACAACCTACACTTCCTTCTGGAAAAGCCACCATATCTGCAACCCTTGACTATATTGATGCCGATAGACAAAAAGCGCAAGGGCATTTAGATTATGGATTATCACAGGGGATGTATAAAAGTTTACCACTGACACTTCATGCTAATTTTGACATACACAATAAAGATATTTTATTTACATCCAATGCAAAACTATCTACCGCAGATATAAACATTAGTAAAGGAAAGTACAATCTAGAGACCAATACTTCTCAAGCATTTTATACCCTAACAACAAAAAACCTAGCTCCTTTAAAACCACTTATTGGTGCCTATTTGGGGGCGTTTACTTCTTCTGGAGAGCTTCATTACAACAAAGATTTACAAATACGTGGCTTGAGTAATTCTTTTGGGGGCATGGTGGATTATTTATATAAAAAAGATATGCTCTACATCGACTTAGAGAAAGTTTCTCTAAAGCGTTTCATGAGTCTTTTCACTTACCCGCATATCCTAGATGCTCAGTTAAATGGAAACATCAACTATGACTATAAACAAGAGAAACTACTCGTAAGAACAGATTTAAACAATACAAGATTTTTAAACTCTGACTTAGTAGAAACTGTGTTCCAAAAATCAGGTGTCAATATGTTAAAAGAAGTTTTTCCACAGAGTACTTTACATGCAAGTTATCAAAATGATATTGTACTAGGAGATGTTGCACTGAAAAACAAACAGAGCCATTTTTACTTTAGCAATGTAAAAATGGATGAAAAGCACAATACGGTCAATGCTTATTTTGATTTAAAAATGCAAGGACAAGAATTTTCAGGGAAAGTCTATGGGTCACTCAAACATCCAAAAGTAAACCTAAACATGCAAAAACTTATTCGTTACCAAATGGACAAACAACTTGATACATATATGGGAAAAAGCAACAGAAAGCTCATGGAAGCCATGCCTATGGGTGGAGTAGCAAAAGACATGGCAAGTGAAGTAGGTGGAGACTTTTTAGATATGTTTTTTTAAAAAATAATATGAGCATCGTTCTGGCATCTCTTACAGTGAATGGAACACAAAACAAGCAAAGCTCATTTTGTTTAACTACGATTTGGCATTTAGTGCCTCACTTGTACTGTACTTTAATACTTGTCAGCATAATGCTCTCGTGACTAGTCACTCTTAAAGTCGTTCTGGCATCTCATCTTTGAAGGCAATAGACTCTGCTTTTTCCAAAATATCCAGTGCACCATCAGCGATCATCTCTTCTGCCAGTTGAAGTCCCAGTGTCTCACATTCACTGACCTTAGAAGTGAGTTCTCTATGCATGACATTGGTACCATCTGGGTAACCAAGCATGGCTTTGATGGAAATAGTGTCTACAGAAATGATGGCATTTACCGCTACGGGAGCGGAACACCCTGCGCCTATGGCAGAAACAAAATCACGCTCTAGCTTTGTACAGGTAAAAGAGTTATCGTCATTTAAACTCATTGCTATTTCTCTTACTCTAGCATTAGAACTTACTATTTCTATACCTAGTGCTGCCTGTCCCATAGGGGGGATGAAAAAATCTAGTTTTTCTACATAAGGAATATCTTTGAGTAAATCAAGTCTATGAAGACCAATATAGGCAAGAATAATCGCATCATACTGCCCCTCTTTGAGCTTTCTTAGTCTTGTATTGACATTGCCTCTAAGTTCTTTTACTTTAAGGTCAGGACGGCGTTCTAGTAGTTGCATACGGCGACGTAAACTAGTCGTTCCTACCGTTGCACCTTGAGGAAGTTCATCTAAACTCTTATAGGTATGAGAAAGAAGTACATCACTTTGATCTTGGCGTGTGGTGATAGCACAAAGTTCTAATCCTTCTGGGATATATGTTGGCACATCCTTCAAAGAATGCACTGCTAGATGCGCATTCCCTTCAAGCATTTCATCTTCAAGTTCTTTAGTGAAATGTCCTTTACCCCCTATAAGTGCCAAAGGTTTGTCGAGTATTTTATCCCCTTTGGAGGTAATTTCGTTGAGTACAACTTTCACTTCAGGAAAAGTTGTTTCTATTCTCTCTTTAATATGATATGCCTGCCAAAGTGCCAAGTTACTTGCACGCGTTGCTATAACCAGTTTTTCCAAAAGTTTTCCCTCTTACTTAATAAGTTTTTTATATCCGTCACGATTTTTATCCCATTTGCCATCTATATAAATAGTTGGCGTACCAGAGACCATCATGCGCCCTGCTGCATCTTCATCTGCCTTAATGGCATCTTTTACCTCTTTTTTATTGAGGTCTGCTGCAGATACACTATACCCTGTATGTGTTTGTACTGCAGAGAGTACTTTGGTCATGTTTGTTTCTCTTGGGTTTATTTTAAGCGTATACATTTTTTCAACGATATCCGTTTTCCCTGCTTCTTGCGCCAGATGCATCACACGTGTCAATATGCCAGATACTGGGTGTATACGTAAAAGTGGTAAATGATAATAATAGATTGCTATTTTTTCAGGATTTTCTTTTGATGCTTTTAAAATACCAGGTACAGTCTCTTTACAGAAAGGACATTGCGGATCAGAGAAAACCAGTATTTTATGTTTTGCATCTTTGTTTCCAAAGAGTAGATGTGCGTCATTATAATAGTTTGCTGGTACAGAAGGTTTGATAAGATTACGGTAGTCTTGACCTGTTTTTAAATTCACGAGGTGTCCAGTAACCAGTCCATCTTTAACAAACATCATTTCAGGGGCATGAATATCTTTCTTTTGATACTCCAAATCCATCGTAGTAAGTAAAATATCCCACCCTGGTAAATCCTTATTAGTTTTAGATTCTACAACAGTGACACCCTTTACTTTTACTTGTGGGTTTTTTACAATCGCTTTTTTTACATAATTAAGTAATAACTTTTGATCTGGTTGTGCATTTGCACTAAGTGTTATCGTCGCTACGACCGTGCTCATCAATAATTTCGACATCAATGACATCATCATCTCCTTGTGTTTTAAAATGTGTATTTTTTTGTTCAGGTGTTATTTTAGCAACAAATTGTAAATAGAATGTGTAAACCAGTGCAAGAAGTCCTAAAAAATCTGAAAAAACACCTGGTATGATGAGAAGTACCGCTCCTGCCAAGTATGACATACTTGCATTTTGAAACTTTTTCATATCCAATTTACCTTGCCGCATAGCATTCACATTTCCCATCATGGTATACGATGATTTTTGCAACAAGGTCATACCTACCAAAAAGCTTAACACAATCCAAATGACTGACCCTAAAAACCCTATTTCTTCTCCTACTTTAAGAGATAAATAGAGTTCAATAAAAAGAAAAGGAATCAGTAAAACAATCACTATCTAACCTTTTTGAGTACAGTATCAAGTAGATTTTCAGAAGAAACCTCTTCTTTTTCGAGTCCTCTTCTTGTGACCACTTCTACCAAACCATCAACCAATTTTTTCCCAATGACAACAGCATGTGGTACCCCTAAAAGTTCAAAATCTTTTATCTTAGGACCAAAACGCTCTTTTCTATCATCGAGTAATACGTCTACACCTTTAGCTTGCAGCTGGCTATAAAGTTCTTCACCCAATGCTACTTGGTCTTCATCTTTAATGTTAGAGACAATTACCTGTACATCAAACGGTGCAGACTCTTTTGTCCAGATACACCCTTTGTCATCATGGTTTTGTTCAATAATACCTGCAAGCAGACGACTCACACCGATACCATAGGTACCCATTACCATAGGCACAGATTTACCATTTTCATCTAAAAAGTTGCACCCTAAAGGTTCAGAATACTGCGTACCAAGCTGGAAGATATGCCCTGCTTCTATCCCTTTGGTATAATAGAGTGCACCACCACAATGCACACAGCTGTCACCCTCTTGTACGGCTGAAATATCTGCATAGCTTTTCTCTCCTGCGGTGAAGCTGTCAATACCTTCTAAAGCAGCATCTACAACCAATGTTTCAATCGTATCAGAAGCTTCACACTCTACCAAATCATTGGCGTCCACTGCATTACAGGCTTTTACATCTTGTAACGCTACAGAAGCAGGAAGTGCGAAATGTACTATTTTTGTCACACCCTCATCATAGAGTGCTTTCATTGTGACCACATTTATCTCACTACTTGCATCAAAACTTTTAGGCTGACAGACTGCGGCTTCGATGTTCGCTCCATATTCACAGTCTGGACAAACTACGATGGTGTCTTCTCCAGAGTCTGCAAGTACCATAAACTCTTTAGAACCACTTCCCCCAATAGCACCCGAATCTGCCTCTACCACTCTAAATGCAAGTCCTAAACGTGTAAATATTTTTTTATACGTCTCTTCCATCAAGGCAAACTCTCTTTGCATATCTTCTGTTGTGGCATGAAAGCTGTATGCATCTTTCATCAAAAACTCACGTCCTCGCATGAGTCCGAAGCGTGGGCGTATCTCATCACGGAACTTGAGGTTTATCTGGTAGAGGTTCAGTGGTAGCTGTTTATAACTTTTGACACTTTGACGTACCAGGTTTACCATCATCTCTTCGTGTGTGGGTCCAAGAATGAAGTCATTGTTCTTACGGTCTTTAAAACGCAGAAGCTCTTTACCGTATTTTTCCAGTCTTCCACTCTCTTCCCAAAGCGCAGAAGGTGTCACAAATGAAAGTGCCACTTCCTGACAGCCAGCCTTGTCTAACTCGTCTTTCACTACAGCTCTTACTTTGTCCAGTATTTTTTTACCCAGTGGCAAAAAGTTGTAAAGTCCAGAACCTCCGACAGATTGGATAAACCCACCACGAATGAGGTAAATATGGCTTGCTAATGTTGCATCGTTAGGTGTCTCTTTACTTGTTGGTACGAGTAATCTTGAAAATCTCACGCGTTGTATCCTTTTGTATGGTGGTCATTTTTATACTGTTTAAAGTCTATATTTTCAGTGTCAATGTTGAACATACGTTTGACTGATTCAATGCAGTTTGCATTTTTCTTTTGGGTCGATGATTTACGTAAGTTCTGTGTCGGGTCATGTAAAAAACGTTTGAACATCTGTTCTGACATCTTACGCATGTTTTCTTCTGCCTCTGCAGGGACAAAACCTTTTTTAATGGCACGTTGCATCTCTGCATCTATAGCATCGCTGACTTGCTGTCGCATTTGTTTAATGACAGGCTCAATAGAAAGGGCTCTTAACCAGGCATAAAACTCTTCTTTGTACTTCTCAACAATCTCAGCTGCACGTACCGCCTGCTCTTCTCTTAGTGCATGGTTGCTCTGAGAGATAGCACGCAAGTCATCGATACGAAAAAGCTGTAATTTCTCCAAATCCATATCTTCGATATCTCTAGGGATTGCCATATCAAACCAAAGTCGGTTGATAGATTCATTTTCTATCATCTCTTTGGTCACGACAGGCTCTTTAGCAGAAGTTGCAGAAAAAAGAAGACGGTAACGGTTGATGTGCTTTTCAAGTTTATCTACTGTATCAGCTTTGACATTTTCACCCAAGGTATGCGCTACAAGTTCCACTTTTTCAAGGTCTCGTCCAAGCATCACCACATCACACCCAGCACGTAAGAGGTGTTTAGCAGCAAGCACACCCATTTCACCGGCACCAAGTACTACCCCAGTCATCCCAGCCATATTATCATCCAAGATCTTATGCGCCTGTGCCACCGCTACAGAAGCTATGGAGATAGGATTTTGGGAAATATTGGTTGCATTGCGTACTTCAGCGGCACATTTGACAGCATAGGAGATAAGACGGTTCAGTTTTCGCCCTGCCGTCTCGTTTCTGTGTGAAAGCATAAAAGCTTCTTTCACCTGTCCTGTAATTTGGGATTCACCCACAACCAAAGACTCCAAAGAAGCAACCACAGAAAAGACATGGTGTACTGCTTCTTCATCATCATAACGTTCCACAGCAGCTTTAAGTTCATAAAAATTTAGATCACTTTTTTGTGCCATCAAGCCCAGTATCGCATGATAACTGGCAAAGTTGTCTCGTGTAGCCACCACCAACTCCACACGGTTACAGGTAGACACAATAAATGCTTCATGCACAAACTCAAATGCTACCAGTTGATTGAGCATCTCTATTTTTTCATCATCATTGGCAAATGCCAACTTTTCACGCATTCCCTGATCACAGTTTTTATGTGAAAAACTCATCACTTGATAATACATTAAAATTCCCTCTCTATCATCGCCATAGCAATGCTACTCAAGGCATTTTCACCTCTTTCATTCATCAGTTCTATGGCTTCTTCTATCAGTTCTTTGGCTTCAAGGTAAGACTTTTGTACCACTTGATGTAGTTGCATTTTACCTAAAATCCACTCTTGCTCATGACTGTTAAGATGTTTGGCATGTAGTGAAACCAGCTTCTCTTTATCGTTTGCTTCAAGTGCTTCATACAAATAGATATAAGGTAGTGTCGTTTTACCCTCTTCAAAATCATGTAGAGCAGGTTTACCCAGTGTTACAGCATCAGAAGTAATATCTAAAATGTCATCTATCATCTGAAACGCGATGCCAAGGTTACGCCCGTAGATCATATAGGCTTTTTTATCTTTCCCTGCAAGTAGCGCTGCTGCACCCGCACACGCCTCCATAAGTGATGCTGTTTTTTGATAAATCATCTCCATGTAGATGGATTTATCAGTATTAAATGTTTTTGAGAGTGAAACATCTTTGAGCTCTCCAAGGCTTAGTTCAACAACTGCATTGGAGACCATCTTCGCCACATCAGGGCTAATGTTGTTTAACTCTAAAAAACCTTTTGAGTAGAGGATATCCCCTAACATTATGGCTGTTTTATTACCATAGAGTGCATTAAGAGAAGGACGTGAACGGCGTGTATAGGCATCATCTATCACATCATCATGAAGCAAACTTGCAGCATGTATCATCTCAACGATAGCCGCAGTTTTGACCACCGCCAAACTGCTACCTGCTATTTTCAAGATGAGTTTTGCTCGCAGTCTTTTTCCATGAGGAAGTTTTGCATACAAAGATGCCACTTCTTTGTCATTTAAATCTGCTATAAACTGTTCTATTTTTCTCTCAACTGCACTTAACACGTTATGGTTTTCCTATTCACATTGCGTGACGATACGACCCACAAGGTCTATAAACACAGAACCTGTTCTTCCATCGATATCTTCATCAACCACCGTTGCATCTATCTCGCGTTTAATATCATCTTCCGTGATACCTCTCTCTTCAAGCATACGCTCTGCGACTGCAAGTCTTCTAAACACTGCTTCTATCTCTTGTTCCACAACATTTTGATTCGCTGTTTTTGCTATCTCAAAGTAAGAAGACTGAGGTGTTCTACCCCAAAAATCATCTCTGTAATCACCGTAATCATCATCTTCATCTGTATAATTGCTCATGTTATATCCTATATTATTTATATTTTAAAAAGTCAATAATTATAGCTAAATAGCTTTAATAAAGGAAAAAGAGGAATAATTTTAGTCAATATATTCATGAATAGGTCTAGGTTCACCCAGAAAGTATCCTTGAGAATAGGTAATACCTAACATCTTAACCATCTCATAAATATCTTCATGCGAAACAAATTCTGCAACAATGTCATAGCCAAATTCATCTGCTAAGTCTTTAATGGATTTTAAAACTTCTTTTGCACGTAATGGATTTTTTTGTAATTCTCTTATAAGCGTACCATCTATTTTTAAAATATCAATATCCAGTCTAATCAAATATCCATAACTCGCATATCCACTTCCAAGTAACACATATGTAGGTAGTGTACGGATATTTTTTGTTAACGTCATAACACCTTCACAGAAATTACCTATGCAAAAGGATGGTGGAGTGCAAGATATAGGTCACATTATAAATACATTGCCTATTGTTGAAATTTCAAGGGGTGCATTAATTCAGAACCTACCATTACATCAAAAATATTCAGCATTACAATTAAGAACTCTCTTAACGTATGGGCTTATGATTGCAACACGGATTAATTTTTTACTTTATCCTTGCGAAATGGTATTTTCTATTATGGAGCCATCGCTACATCGTATTTTACATAGACAAAATGTTAATTTTGAACAAATAGGAGAACCCGTTGACTATTATGGTATGCGTACACCGTACGGTATAGAAAGAAAAAAACTCCTACAAGACACAGAAGAAACAATGGGGGCAATCACCCGTCATTACCTCAAAGCACTTTGTCAAAACCCAGACGCTTTTTGGGAGTTTATAGATAACAATCCTTACCTGGAACGTTCAGACATTCAACTAGACAGAATCTGTCAGCTATTTAAAGAGCATGGAGACAATGTTGATTTGTCTCTGCTTCTAGGAGAAGATGCAGCATCTATGGCTTAGTGGTGGCCTTCACTTTGTAAATCACGGCATACATCACAGGAACATAGTAGAGGTTTAGTAGCGTTGCCCATGCTATACCAAAACCAAGGCTTATCGCCATGGGTTGTAAAATAAGTGCCTGACCTGAAGCAAAAAATATGAGAGAAGAGAGACCTAAAACAGTGGTCACAGAAGTAAGCAGTATAGGTCTTAACCGCAATTCTGCACGTTCTACCATCTCACCATAGTTTTTACTGCCTTTTACAAAGTCAAGCATAATAAGTCCATCATTTACCACGACTCCCGCTAAACCTATGATGCCCATGAGTCCAGGGAGAGTGAGGTTGACACCCATGAGTTTAGTTCCTACTAACGCACCCAAGATTGAAAGAGGTATAGTAGAAAGAATAATCAAAGGCAAAAGTAAAGAGTTAAACATCCACACCAAAGCGATGAAAATAAGGAACATAGCAATCAATGCTGCTTCCATCATCTCTTTTTTGACTTTAGCATTCTCTTTCTCTTCACCTTTAATAATCACATGCACACCACTGCGTTTTATCTCATCAAGTAATGGTTTAATCTGTTCCATCACTTCTGCAGGCGTAATCACTTTTTTACTTACTTTTGCGAAAAGTGAACGTACTTTTTCTCCATCTTCTTTAAAGATTTTAACAAAACTCTTTCTATACATAAAATCACAAACATCTCCTAGCCTTACCACACTACGGCCGTCAGGTGTGCTCAATTGAAAATCCTTAAGTCCTGCAGTATCATTTTTATGTATGTCTTCTATTTTGACACGTACGAGTCCTTTTTTGTCAAATATTTTTGAGTACTCTGCTTTTAAAAATGCCCCTCTAAGTATAGAAGTGACATATCCTTCTGAAAAACCTAAATGCTGACCATATTCATTGACACGGAGCTTAAGCTCACGTTCTCCTTCATGGGCATTATCTCCTATATCAGAAATACCCGAGATATGGCTAAGGTTTTCCTCTACTTTTTTCATGGCTTCGATAGCCAGGTTGCTATCTTTATCACTAAATCCTATCTCAATATCGTTACCCACAATACCTGCTTGTTGCACATACACATTAAACTCTTCATAGATCTTCTTACCATGTGCTTCTTGGGCTTTAAATTTATTCACTAAACTCTCTTTTATCTCTTTAGCTATATCCTGAGAAAGACGTTTTCTTACCATATCACTGTCATCATACTCTAATGAAAATAGAGGATTGATATAGGTATCGAAAAAGTTTTCAGGAGCCTTTTCATGTAAATTAATAAAAATCTGAAAAAGGTTTTCACCCAACTCAAAGCTTTGGTCTTTGTTGAACTTAAAACCTATCACAGAAGTGACTGAGGCAACTTCTTTTTTATCGAGTGTTTTGAGTAGCGCTTCTTCTATTTGGGTGACATATTTTTCTGTATCAACAAGTTTGTTATTGATATTCACCTTACCATTCATATACACCTGTTGCGCATCAAACTCAGGGAAAAGCTGAAATTTAGTTATTTTCGCCATACCAATGGTTCCTAAAATAATACCTAGCAATATGAGAGTTAAAGAGAGCCTTTTCCTTTCCAATAATCTATACAGAACATTTCTATACCACGATTTCCATGACTGCCAGAATCCTTCAGATTTCTGTACAGATTGGACATTTCCTCTCGAGAAAAAATCTTTTGCATGTAAAGGTAAAAAATAAAATGCTTCAAACAAAGAGGAGAGTAACAATACGGTTATCATCACAGGAAGTACCTGCATAAACATACCCATTTTCCCACTCATAATCAGCAGCGGTAAGAAAGCAAAGACTGTTGTCAGTGTGGCTGTAAGTACCGCAGGAAACATCTCTAGTGCACCATCTATGGCAGCATCCCTAGGACTTTTACCCATTTCTACATGTCTATAAATATTCTCAGCAACCACAATCGCTTCATCAACCAACATTCCTAATGCAATGAGTGCACCCAGTAAAGTAAGCATGTTCAGACTATACCCTATCATCTCCATAGCAATCAGTGTAATCATAAAACTTGCAGGTATCCCAATGGCAACAACCCATGCAATACGCATATTGACAGAAAGAAACAGTGCCAAAAAAACCAAGATGAGTCCAAAAAGGATATTAGATGATACGAGATTAAGTCTGTTTTTTATCCAAATAGAGGTATCAGTGTAGGCAACAAATTTGATTTTGTTATATTTTTTATTATATGTTTTAAGTATTTTACGTATCTCTTTACTGAGGGCAATGGCATTACCGTCTTTGGTTTTATTGATATTTAAAGAGATATTTTCTTTTCCATTAAAATGTGATATTTGTGTGGGATCACCTAAACCATAATGCACCTCAGCAATGTCACCCAAACGAAAATGTTTGCCTCCTACTGAAAGTAAAATATTTGACAACGCCTTGGCACTCTTTTCTCCATTGATTGTAGATATATAAAGATGGTCCCCCTGAGCATCTAAAGTACCTGCGGGGAAAATAGAAGCAATATTACCTATGGCATTATATACCAAAGCTTTTTCCAGCCCATAAGCATCCAATTTTTTTTGATTGAGTTTTATCAATACTTCAACATCTGTATCACCACGTATGTCTATGTCTGAAAGATTATGTAAAAGTGCAAGTTTACCTTTTATATCTTCTGCGGCTTCTATGAGTTCTTCTTTCTCTACATCCCCAGAAATAGCTACCAACAATAAAGGGTATTGATGGAGACGTATTTTCGCAAGAGGTTCATTCATATCTGAAGGCAAATCTCGTCTAGTATTGGAAATAATATCTTTCACATCAGAAAGTACCAATTGGGGATTATTTCCATGTTTGATGTCAGCATAGATAGAGAACATACCATTTTGAATGCTTGTATAGATAGTATCAATAGCAGACAAACTTTTAAGCTCATCTTCCATCGTAGTCACCACCATTTTATCTAGTACATCAGCACTCGCACCTACATAACCACCATTAATGACTATCTGATCTAATGCAGAAGGAGGAAATATCTCTTTTGCGATATTTTGATAGGCAAAGATAGACAGGAGCAACATAAAAACCATCAAAATATGGTTGATAATAGGTTTATCTACTGCAAACTTGATAAATCCTTTCACGTCTACTCCTTATTATTGATGACAAAAATAGTATCGGTCACTTGATTTTTATATTTGAGTGCTTCGACATTTTCTTCCAACATCACACCCTCAGCCTTGAGTGCTTCGACTTCTCGTTGCATGTTATTGACTATTTTACTCTCATAATAAATCTGATTACTTAAATAAATTTTTATCATCGTAAGTATCAGGACAATACTCATCGACATCAAAATAACAACAACCATACCAAAAGTAATACCATTCTCTTTTTTAATTTTATTTACTGTCATGTTTAAACCTAAAACTTCTTAATTTGGCTGATCTGCTTCGTGGATTGACTCTAAGCTCTTCTTTCGTTGCTGTCACAGGTTTACGTACCAACGCTTTCCCTAATGCATGGTTTTTACCACAGGTACATCGTATCGCTTGAGGATCACAAATACACTCCATGGACCATTTTTTAAATCTGTTTTTAACCAATCTGTCTTCCAAAGAATGAAAAGTAATAAGAGAAACTACTTCCCCTTCATAGTGTTTTTGTTCTATGGCATCCAACAACCCTTCTATCTCACCCAATTCATTGTTCACTTCAATGCGAATGGCTTGAAACATGAGTGTTGCAGGATGTATCTTTCCCCCAGAAGGAATAACTGATTTAGCTATTTCACTAAGTTCCAAAGCACTTTTTATGGGTGCTTTCGCTCTTGCTTCTAGCACTGCACCTGCAAGCTTTTTATAACTACGCACTTCCCCATAGCTGTCAAAAATATATTCAAGCTTATCTTGAGGATAGTCATTGACCACTTCATAGGCACTTAAGGCTGCATTGGCATCCATGCGCATATCGAGTGTTTCAGAATGAAAAGAGAAACCTCTTTGCTTTTTATCTAACTGTAACGAAGAGACACCAAAGTCTGCAAGCAATGCCGTAATAGGTGCTTCTTCCAAAGTTGGAAGTACTGTGGCAAAGGTACCCTTGTAAAGCTGACTTCGGTCTTCAAAAGGTTGTAGCCGTTTTTTAGAAAATACCAACGCTTCATCATCTCTGTCAATACCAATATGTTTCAGCTGTGTGTACTTAGCCAACATTTCAGAACTATGTCCCGCATACCCCAGTGTACAGTCTACAAAATAGCCTTTTGGAACATCTTTAAAACTATCGAGAACTTCATTTAAAAGTACGGGTATATGTGGTGTTTTCAAAAGATTCCTTCCGCATTTTTTACTTTTTAATTTTTAATTTTTAATTTAACCGTTATAATACCTAAATAATCCTAACAAAGGTTTCTTAATCATGGACAACTACCTTATTGAAGATATTAAACATATCTCTCTTTCACTCTTTAACAAAAACTTTTTTTCGGTATATCATGGTTCCATCTCTGCACGTATGAGTATGAGTACATTTATTATTAACTCTGAAGACACCATATTAAATGAAATTACAGAAGAGTCACTTGTAAAGCTAGATTGTCAAAAGCGAGACTATCGATGGAATTTGGCAAACTCAGATGTACACATTCACGAACATATCTATGAGAGCATTCCAAATGCCAAATATGTAAGTTACACTATGCCTCCGTATACAACTGCTTACTCCCTTAAACACGGTAAGGTGTCTCCTGCAGACTATTACGGTAAAAAGGTTTTAGGTGAAGTCATTGTCTATGACCCTAAAAACATAGACGATTGGCTAGAACGTGCCCCATATGAAATAGCAAGGTTTTTCCAAAAACACGATACACATTTACTGCTCATCAAAGGCTTTGGACTTATCTCTTATGATAGAGACATCACCGAAATGGCAAAGAAAATTTCTATTTTAGAGAACTCTTGTAGATTGTTGGCATTATCGGCAAATCTTTAACATCATTGCGCCAACCTTTTCTAAGGATTAAACTCCTTGCATCTGCTTAGGTGGTTGTAACACTTTTTCTCTCCAATAAGCACGAATTTCCTGAATTGTCTCTTTAGGGAGCATGGAAAATCCGTGGGTATTGGCAAGTGCTTGACCATGTTCGAAGGCCCAGTTAAAAAAGTCAAGTATCTCTCTGTTTTGTGCTTTACCTTCATAAGGAAGCAACACAAATGTGGTGGCAATAAGAGGATAGGCATCTTTCCCATCTTGGTATGCAATGACTCCATAAAAATCTTTATTTTTATCTAAATGTGCCCGTTTGGCACCTTCTTGAGCTGCTTTGAGTGTTGGAGAAACCCAATTCCCAGATTTATTTTGAATCACTGCTGTAGATAAATCATATTTCAACTTTTTTGAATAATCCACATACCCAATACTGTAAGGGGTTGCAGTAATCAGCTTCGATAAACGGCTACTTCCTTTTGCCGAAATAGTCTCTGCTTTCCAATCAAAACTTTTTGCTGCTTTTCGAAAGTGAGCATAATCAATTTTTCGAAGATAATAGGTAAAGTTATATGTGGTTCCAGAACCATCAGCTCTTACTGCCACACTGATAGGTTTATGAGGCAACATCAACGATTTATTTGTACTTGTAATGCGTGGATCATCCCAATATTGTATCTCTCCTGAAAAAATAGCTGCAATAGCCTCTTCACTTAAACGTAAAGCTCCATCTTCAATACCGGGCAAATTGTAAGCCAATACAATACTACCTATTAATACAGGAAACATCGTAAGTTTATAAC
>CAZQOC010000014.1:0-15887 GCA_964594745.1 uncultured Sulfurovum sp. | reverse complement strand
CTTACTGACATCGTACCTGTAAGTACCACTGTTTTGTCTTTAAATGGGTTTTCTTCTGCTTCGACTTTTTCTTCCACCGTAGGTTCGATAACATCGAACAACTTCAATACAAAATCATGATTGACTCGCATAAACTCTAGAAGTGAATTTGCCATCTCTTCACCTATACCGTCTATCGCTACAACCTCATCATATGTTGCATCTACTATGCCTAGCCCAAACTCTAAAGCCAGTGACTTTCCTGCCACTTCACCGATATGTTCTATACCCATAGCAGAGATGAGTCTATGAAGTGGTGCACCTTTGGTGGCAGTTATGGCATCAAGCAAATTTTGGATACGTTTTTCTTTGAAGCCTTCCATCCCTTCCAAATCTTCGTAAGTGAGATGATAGAGTCCTAAAATATCTTTTATCTTTCCCTCTTTGACCAACAGTTCTACTATTTTAGAGCCAAGTCCATCGATGTTCATACACCCTTTTTTGGCAAAATGTATGATGGAGTTTACAACTCTGTCTGGACAGTCCAAGTTCTGACACTTAATGAGCGTACCCTCATCAAGTACTTCTGAGTGACAGGTAGGGCACTGGGTTGGACGGGTTATCGCTACTTCAGAGCCATCACGTCTGTCTGTAAGTACTTTGGTTATCTTGGGGATGACATCACCAGAGCGTATGAGTATGACAGAGTCACCTATCATCAGCCCTTTACGTTCTATCTCATCGAAATTATGTAGTGTTGCACGGGAAATAACCGCACCATCCAAGTCTACAGGCTCTACCTCTGCTACAGGGGTAAGTACACCTGTTCTTCCTACTTGTATGGTAACGGCATTGACCTTGGTGACCTTCTCAACTGCTGGGAATTTGTACGCGCACATCCACTTAGGTACTTTTACAGTGTAGCCTAAGTCCTCCTGCAGACTTACCTCATCTACCTTGATGACCATACCATCCATCATCATAGGTATCTCATCTCGTTTACTGATGAGAAAATGGTAAAAATCTTCTATCTCCTCTATGGTATTACATGCTTTTGAGTATGGTGGTTGTAAAAATCCCTGTGCATGCACAAAATCCATCTTCTCAGAGAGTCTGCTTTGGGTTAAACTGTTTTCCCCAATCCCCCAAGGGTAAAATACAAGCCTACGCTTAGCCGTGATAGAAGAGTCTAACTGACGTAAACTACCTGCTGCGGCGTTTCGTGGGTTAGCAAAAGGTTGTTCGCCTTCATCGAGTCTTTCACGATTGATAATCTCAAAGTCATCTTTACGAATGACCACTTCACCACGTATTTCTATAAGCCCATTATACTCTATGGCAAGGGGTACAGAACGAATGGTACGCACATTGTCTGTAACCTCTTCACCCACTACGCCATCTCCACGTGTAATGGCACGTACAAGCTTACCATTTTCATAGAGCAAGTTCATAGATGCCCCATCAAACTTAGGTTCACAAAAGTAGTCACATTTACCTACATTTTTCTCTACTCTATCTAGCCACTCCTGCACTTCTTCAGTTGTAAAGACATCTTCCATACTCCACATACGCTTGATATGCTTCGCCTTAGAAAACTCATCACGCACCACACCACCTACACGCTTGGTAGGTGAATCAACTGCCACCTCATCAGAATGGGCTCTTTCATAGTCTAACACCTCATGGTAAAGCTTGTCATACTCTTCATCTGTTGCTACGGGGTTGTCTTCTACGTAGTAGGCGTGTGCCCATTTTTTTAAGATTTGTATTTTTTCTTGGTATTGTTTATTTGTCATATTCTGTAGGTTACTTTCTCTTTTTTTCCATAAAATTTTGGCTTTGTATGCAATATATATACATCTAAAAATGCTTTTGTCCTAGCCAAATATTCTCTAAGTTTCATTCTATATGCAGCAGCAGTTCCTGGGATGTCCTTTGCTACATACCCTAAGACTTTTTGCCCTTTTGCTTTAGCTATAAAAAGTGCTCGTTCTAAATGGAATCTTTGTGAGACAATAATATAATCTTTTAAATCAAAAATAGCTTCAGCTCTCACAATAGAATCAAGTGTTCGAAAACCCGCATAATCCCTAGTTATATATTTTCTAGGTATACCTGCCTTAATAAGATCGTTATACATAGCTGTTGCTTCATCATACTGTTTTGTACCATTATCACCAGAAACGACAATAGCATTTATTTTCCTTGCATTCCATAGTTCTAACACTGCAGATATACGGTATGTATAAAAATAATTTTTATGACCACCTTTTAAATATTTGCTTGTACCCAATAATAAAGCAGCCTTCTTTTTAGGAATCTTTTTAGCACTGGTATAGATACAAGGTTCTTTCTCCATACAAATAGACATATATTTATCTAGTGCATATATAACCCCTAAACCAAAAATAAGGAAAGAAAAGAGTAAAACAAGTTTTTTCATCTATTCTAAAGCCCTCCATACAGCCAAAGCCTGCACATGCTCTTTCACATCATGACAACGCACGATACTCGCTCCATTTTCCACTGCTTTTAAGTGGATAGCCAATGTCCCTGCCAAGCGTTCTTCTACAGGTGTAGGGATAATCTTATCTATTATAGACTTTCTACTCGCACCCACAAGCACTTCACAGCCAAAGACTTTAAAATGTGCCATGTTTTTAATAAGTGTTATGTTGTGTTCTAAAGTTTTTCCAAAGCCTAACCCCACATCCAAAATAATGTTTTTTCGTTCTAAGCCCAAAGCTTCACATTTGGCAATACGCTCTTCAAAGAACTCACTTACTTCAACCATCACATCCTCATAAGTAGGATTTTTCTGCATGGTTTGTGGTGTGCCTTGCATATGCATAATGCAGAGTTTGGCGTCATATTTTACAGCCAGCTTGATGATGGCTTCGTCACTTGCTCCTGTAATGTCATTGATGAGCATAAATCCACTTTTTAGGGCATACTCTACGACAGATGGTGTATAGCTATCTATGGAGAATAGTGCTTTTTCATACAATTTTTCAGAAACGATGGCATCACAAATAGGTTTGATACGTTCCAGTTCGACAAGCTCACTGACCGTTTCAGCATTTGGACGTGAAGATACCCCGCCGATGTCTATGATGTTTGCGCCCTCGGCTATCATCTGCTGTATCTGTGTAATAGCATCTTCTTTTTGAAAACGACTCCCTTCAAAAAAACTATCATCATTGGCATTAACCACACCCATAATTTGCGTAGGTGTATCTTTTACAGCTAAAAACTTTTTAAGTTCATTAGCCACAGTTTTAAGTCCAAAGGGTTGTGCCAGCTCTTTTTTAGAGAGTATCTCCATATGTTTATGCGTACCAATGAGTATGCAGTCATAAAGTTCTTTTTCACAGAGTATCACCCCACCAGGCACAGCCAAGTCCGCCCCTACACTCAAAGCATCTTGCTTGAGTATATTTGCAGCAGGGCATTTAAGATCTTTGATGAAAAAATACATCAACTCCATCTTCTTAGCCATAATCCCCACACCACCAGACTCCACACCCAGTGATTTCAAAGCTTTTTTCTTATCTGAAATTGACCCTAATTTATAAATGTACATAACTAGCAAATCCTCCATTAAATCACGCGAATGCGTGCCCTATCATGGCGAACGCCCTTGAAAGCGGAGCGATTCGAGAGCCATGACGCTTTTTTGCTTCGTTTTTTCTAAAAAAATGAAGAGAGAAACAACGCCTCAAGTCAAATAAAAGGAAAACAAACAAATAAATATAAATTATTTTACCGTTTTTTTCTTGCAAGCAATTTCAACAACAAAGCATTCAAAACAAACTGCGGTGGTGACCCCATATCTAAAGCCACATAACTGTTAGAAAACAGTGTCAACGTTTTTTCATCTATATTGTAGCCACCAGATGCCATAACCTCTTTAGCAATACGCTCTACAATAATGCTCATCTCTTTAGCATTGGTACGTTTATGCTCTTGAATGAATGCATAGACAGAGGACAGAGAAAGTGTTGAGAGTTCTAGCCCTAACTCTTCTTCCTCTTTTGTTTGGGAAAGAACAGTGATAGGCAGACGTGAACGAATGGTATCAAGAATAGTCGATTTACTCTGAGTAATCAGAATAAATTCTTTATTCTTAGGAGGCTCTTCTATGACTTTAAGCAATTTATTTTGCACGATAGGAGAAAAAACTTTGGCAGAAAGTATAATAACAGTAGTCTCCTCACTCGCCATGTATGCTTTAGCGATGACCTCTTTGGCATTATCTACAGAAAAAGTTTTCTCCTCTTCCAACACTTTGACAATGCGTTCATTCGTTTTTTGTGCTTCAAGCATAGCAATAGTCTCTTCAATCTTTGAGGTTACTATCACTTGGGAGATTAGCTTCATGATTCTAAATCTAAATCCCCAAAGAGTGCTGCTGAGAGCGTCTTGTCAAAAAGTTTAAAAAGTTGTAAAAGCTTAATATCAATCAAGGGGTCAGTACTACGGAATGCAAAACTATTTTGTACTTCTTCATCCAGTATCCACAAAAAACTCTCATCACATCGGTATGCCAATTTAGTATAGGGGTGACTACCTTTGCCTATGTACCACATATAATAGCCATTTGGATAAGAGATATCTAACATGTCTTCAAGCAGTTGCATCTCTTGTGTATTATGAAGATTTTGCAAATTTGGGAAACAGTCAGTCAGTTGATAAAAAGGAAGGAGTGGTCTGTTTTTACTAAGGTCATTGATACTATTTAAAATATATTTTCCAAACCATTTATGAGATTCATCGGTAACAATCAAGACAGTTGTACCATTGACTACTTGTGACACCGCACTTTTTACCAGAGGTGCCCATTCATAACGGTACTCTTCCATCCATGAAAAAGAAGATTCTTCTTCACGTATCGTGTCGAGTGTCCATTTAAGTAGTTGTTGCATCATATTTTTATTTATCTAACTTATACGCTTCATGAAGTGTACGGATAGCCAGCTCACCATATTTTTCATCGATGACCATAGAAACTTTAATTTCTGAAGTCGATATCATTTGGATGTTTATGTTATTTTGAGCAAGTACTGTAAAGGCTGTAGCAGCTACACCTGAGTGAGACTTCATACCTACACCTACGACTGAGACTTTACAAACCTTCTCATCATAATCCATCCCTTCGATGTCATGATTAAAGGCTTGCATTACTTTTTTAGCATTCTCAATTTCACTTTCAGGTACTGTAAATCCAAGATTGGTTGAACCATCTGTTCCCATATTTTGGATAATCATATCTACATTAATATTTTCATCTGCAAGCTTTGTAAAAATCTCTGCTGCTATACCTGGTCTGTCTGAAACACCTCTTAGTGTTACTCTCGCTTGGTTTTTATCTAGTACGACACCAGATACTAATACTTCTTCCATATTGTCACTCTCCTCTGTTATCAATGTACCTTCATTGTCTGAAAAACTGCTTTTTGCGTAAAGCTTTACACCTAATTTTTTTGCTAACTCTACCGAACGGTTTTGTAAAACCTTTGCCCCAAGAGATGAGAGCTCTAACATCTCATCATAAGAGATAGTATCAAGCTTTTTTGCATGAGGTTCTATGCGTGGGTCAGTCGTGTAAATACCATCTACATCTGAGTAAATTTCACACTGATCTGCCTTTAGTGCCCCTGCCAATGCTACAGCAGATAGGTCAGAACCACCACGACCCAGTGTAGTCACAGACCCATCTTTATTAATCCCCTGAAACCCTGCCACAATAATAATTTTGCCATTGTCAATAGCCGCATGCATTGCTGTAGGGTCTATCGATTCTATCCGTGCATAGGTATGGGTATCGTCTGTGACTATGCCTGCTTGACGTCCTGTCATAGCCACGGCATCAAAACCTTTGGACTGCAAGGCAATAGACAATAACGCTGCAGTTACACGTTCACCCGAACTTAAGAGCATATCCATCTCTTTTTTCGCAGGGTTGCTAGTAAAATGCTCCGCATAGCCTATAAGTTTATTGGTCTCCCCTGACATTGCTGAAACGACAACGACAATATCATTACCCTCTTCTCTTGCTTTGGCTACTCTGTTTGCCACATTTTCAATGCGATCTAGATCGCCAACACTTGTACCACCATATTTATGTACAACTAACATCTAAATAAGACCTTTATATATTTGAACGCTTTTTTGGCAAAGCCAAATAAAGCTACGCTATCGCTGAGATTTCTTCAGCAGAATGCTCACGTGACTAGTCACGTTTTAATTTTGTTATTATATCAAACCTTCTTTGATAAAATAATCAATCACTCTTCTGTAAACGGGACGTTTAAAATACGTCACTTTTTTGAGCAAATCTTCATAACATACAAAATCATACTCTTTAAACTCTGGTATGTGATATGCATCTAAATTTATCTCTGCATCCTCTTTAAGGCGCACCAAAAAGTATTTTTGTGTCTGCCCGTCAAAAGGATATGTTTTTCCTCGTGAAACTTTGGGGAAATCATACGAAATCCACTCTGGATATTCACCCAATACTTCAACATTGTCACAGCCTATCTCTTCTAATAATTCTCGACGTAGAGCCTCCCTAGGTGTTTCGCCTTCATCGATACCTCCCTGAGGGAATTGCCATGCATTTCGAATATCACTTCTATGTGCCACAAAAAACTCACACGTTTCTGGATATCTGGAAGAGAGTATGACGGCTGCAACATTTGGCCTATAGGTCTTCTGTTTTTGCATATCATCTCATTTAAAATATTTAATTATTCACTTTGTACTTTAACTAAAGCACTAATTTTTCTGATATTATTTTATCTAAAAAATGGTTATAGGCTTTTGAAAGGTATGTAAATTTGCTTGTATATATTCACATCCCATATTGTGATTCCAAGTGTCACTATTGTTCTTTCAATACCTATGTGGACAAGTTTGATACACGTGAAGCATATATGCAGGCTCTCTACAAACAACTCACTTTTGAATTAAAACGTTTTGGCGCAAAAGAAAACACTATAGAAACACTTTTTATAGGGGGAGGAACACCCTCTACAGTCAATCCAGAACTCTATAGACCTATTTTTGAATTACTCAGACCATATTTACAAAAAAATGCAGAAATTACCACCGAGGCTAACCCAAATTCTGCTACAGCAGAGTGGCTTGATGGTATGTTTAAACTGGGAGTAAACCGTGTAAGTTTTGGTGTACAAAGTTTTGATGCCTCCAAACTTAAAGCACTCAACCGAGCACATAACCCACAACAAGCTAAAGATGCCATCATGCAAGCACATACATTGGGCTTTAAGCACATCTCTTTAGATCTTATCTATAACTATCAAGGTGACACTAAAGCGCTTTTGCTCCATGACATAAACACTGCTTTTACACTCCCCATTGACCATATCTCTGCTTATGAACTCACTATAGAAGATGGTACGAAGTTTTCATCCACACCCGAGGTACGTCAAGAAAATGAAAACTTGGCTTTTTTTGTGACAGATACAATAGAAAAAAGAGGTTTCAACGCTTATGAAATCTCTAATTTTGGAACCTACCAGAGTAAACATAATAAAGGCTATTGGAAATTAAAAGACTATATAGGTATGGGTGCTGGTGCTGTAGGATTTTTAAAAGACAGGCGCTTTTACCCAAACAGATCAATAGAAGCCTATATAGAAAATCCATTACATATACATAAAGAAGTATTAACTCCTCAAGAGTTGCTTACAGAAAGAATATTTTTAGGATTACGTTCAAATGTGGGTATAGAAAAGAGATTACTAAATCACAGTATGAGAAAAAGAGCTGACTTCCTTTGTCAAGAAAAGAAACTACATCACACTGATACCCACTTTTATAATGAAAATTTCTTTCTTAGTGACGAACTTGCTCTCTACATTTTAGGATAATTGGTTAAAATACTCTTACAAAAAATATAAGGCATATTATGTTTGGCATCGGCTTTACCGAATTACTTCTTATAGCTGTTATTGCAATCCTCTTTTTAGGACCAGACAAACTCCCTGGTGCACTGGTAGAGATGGCAAAGTTTATTAAAAATGTAAAGAAAACCATCGGTGATGCAAAAAATTCTTTAGAAGAAGAGATGAAAATAGCAGACCTTAAAGAAGAAGCACTGAACTACAAAAAACAACTTGATGATGCAACAAATGAACTCAAAAACTTTAAAAATATTGATTTTAATGATGAAATAGACTATGAGAATGGTTCTTCTGCAGATTTTCCAACAGAACAAGTCACAAAAAAAACTGATCCTTATGCCCAAGCCCCTAGAGAGATAACCCAAGAAGAACCAGTATCTACCACCACGCAAGTAGAAGCTAAAAATGAAACCGTAACCTTCAAGAAGAAAACAAAGCTTGCTGCAAAAGAAAAAACAGATGATACAAAAAGTGATGCCTAATGTTTGAAGATTTAAGACCCCACCTCGTTGAACTTCGTAAAAGACTTGGACTTTCTGTACTTTCTGTCTTTATTGCTTTTATCATTGCCTTCACATTTCATGAAATGATTTTGGAGTGGATTACAGCACCACTGAATACTGCACTTGCACAAGTAGCAGAGCTTTCTAAAAAAGCAGCAGATGGTATGGTCACGACGCATCAAGTCGGTGGTGCATTCTTTGTGGCATTGAAAGTCTCTTTCTTTGCTAGCTTACTGGGTGCGTTACCTTTTATACTTTACCAAATTTGGCTTTTTATCGCCCCTGGTCTCTACAGCAATGAAAAGAAAATGATTCTGCCTTTTGTCATAGGTGGATCAATCATGTTCTTTGTAGGTGTTTTGTTTGCCTACTATGTAGTCACCCCTTTTGGATTTCAGTTTCTTATCACCTTTGGTTCATTCCTCTATACCCCACTTATTAACATAGAGGACTACGTAGGGTTTTTTACAAAAATTATGATGGGCTTTGGTATCGCCTTTGAGTTACCAGTATTTGCCTATTTCTTAGCACTGCTTGGATTGGTGACAGATAAAACACTGATAGACTTTTTTCGTTATGCTATACTCATTATCTTTGTGGTAGCCGCACTGCTTACCCCACCAGATGTACTCACACAGCTCCTCATGGCTGCACCTCTTGTGTTACTCTATGGTATTTCTATTCTCATAGTACGTATGGTAAACCCTTATGTAGAAGAAAAAGAAGACGAAGATGAAAAAAGTGATTAATGTCTAAAGATTTACTCACGCAAAGCTATGACTATGTACTTCCAGAAGGTCTCATTGCCACATCTGCTGTACACCCAAGAGATCATGCCAAACTTCTTGTTTATGATAGAAGAACAGATACCATTACCCACACGACTTTCAAACATTTACTTGATTTTGTACCTGAAAAATGTGATGTTTTTCTTAACGATACCCGTGTCATTAAAGCACGTATTTTTGGACAAAAAGAACCCACACATCTCTCCAAATCTGGTGTGGCACAAGGAGGAGGAAAAGTTGAACTCCTTTTTAACAAACCTCTAGATGCACATCATGCTCTTGTCATGATACGGGGGAAAGTACAAGTAGGCAGTAAACTACAGTTTGAAGATAACTTGGAAGCTACGGTTACTTCTGTGCATGAAGATGGCTCACGCATCGTAACTTTTACACATAAAGGTAAAAATATTCGTTTTGAAGACCTCGTGCTTATACTTGATAAGATAGGTCATCTTCCTTTACCTCCATACCTGCAAAGGGAAGATAACGCACAAGATGAAACAGACTACCAAACACTCTTTGCTAAACATGCTGGAGCTGTTGCCGCACCTACAGCTTCTTTGCACTTCACGCCTGAACTACTTAGAGCCTTAGAACAAAAGCATAACACACATACCATTACACTCCATGTAGGTGCAGGGACATTTAAACCTGTGGATACGCAAGAGATACTAGACCATCCTATGCATTCTGAATATTTTGATATTCCACAATCATCTGCCAAAGTACTGGAAAAGGACACCCCTCTTTTAGCCATAGGAACAACAGTGACACGAACACTTGAATATTATGTGCGTACAGGGAAAACACAGGGAAAATGTGACCTTTTTTTAAATCCTTCAAATCCTCCTCAAAGAGTCACCCATTTACTCACTAATTTTCATTTACCTAAAAGCACACTGATTATGCTTGTTTCTAGCTTTATAGGAAGAAAAAAAACGTTAGACTTATATCATGAAGCCATAGCAAAAAAATACCGATTTTTTTCCTATGGCGATGCTATGCTCATTCTTTAATATAGGTCAATACATGTACTACAAATTACTCCTAATCTCTTTGTTATTGTTTAGCACTGGATGTTCACAAAAAATCGTTAAACAACCTTATCGCTACCCAAATTATAGTATCATAAAACCTGAGATTACCTGTAAACCTAAACGAAAAAATATTCAAAAACTTCTCTTAAGTTATTTGGGTAAACCTTACGTATGGGCAGAAGAAGGACCTGACGCTTTTGATTGCTCTGGTCTTACCTATAACATCTATGGGAAAATGGGTATCGCCATTCCACGTACAGCTAGTGAACAGTCCAAAATGGGGAAGCGCGTTGCCTTTGCTAACTTACATTATGGGGATCTCATCTTTTTTGGTTCTACCAACAAACGCAGTACACGTATCAATCATGTAGGTATCTATCTTGGAGAAGGATGGTTTGCGCATGCTAGCAGTAGTGATAGAAAAGTAACCGTTTCACACTTTGCTAAAGAACCTAGATACCTAAAACGTATGAAATTATGTAGACGTTATCTCAGCGCTGACGAACATTCACGATATATGACATGTGATGTACCACTTAAAAAAATGAAGATTGTTGATAAACGTTACACTACACCATGGCAAACAGGTATGAAGCTGCCAAGAAAAGCTGTACCCTAAATCAAAATTAGGAAAGATTAAAGGCTTTGTCCTATAATACTCCTATGAAAAGACAAATCCTCCTATTTTTATCACTTATTCTACTCTCCGCATGTAGTCAAAAAAAACCTGCAGCCCATCCGAGACATCCAAATTATGCTATTACTAAACCAAAAGTAAAATATAAACCAACGAAAAAAAGTTTAAATAAAATGGTAAAAAAATTACAAGGAAGTCCTTATGTTTGGGCGGAAGAGGGACCAAACAAATTTGACTGTTCCGGTTTTACTTACTATCTGTACGGGAGTATGGGCATAGAAATTCCTAGAGTTGCACAAAATCAAGCAAAAGTAGGAAAACGTATCTCCCCAGATAAGTTGCAATATGGTGACCTCATTTTCTTTGCAACAAGTCATAATCGTAGAAAAATCACCCATGTAGGTATGTATTTGGGTGAAGGATGGTTCACACATGCAAGCACAGTCAAAAATGAAGTTGTCTATTCTAATTTATTTACATCTGCGTATTATAAAAAACGCTTGCGTATATGCCGTAGATACCTTCCTGAATCTGAAGTAAAACTTGCTTCTACTGCATCACATAAACCATGGAAGACACATACTACTTCCCCTAAACATACAAGAGGGGAAGCTGTTCAATTAGAAGAGAGAAAGCCAAAAGAAGATACAAAAAATAGAGCAGTAGTCATCAAAGCACCAATGAAAGAAATTGAACAATCTTCAGCAAGTGGTAATTTTTATATTCAAACAGGCTCATTTGTAGGAAAACCAAACAGTGACTTAATTTATAAGATTACACGACATGGATTTAACCACAAGCTCATCCAGTTTCCTAAAGAAGGAAGAAATATTTCAAAACTTCTCATTGGGCCATACAAGACAAGAAGTGAAGCGAAAGAAGCACTTCAAAGAGTAAGACAAAAAATCAAAAAAGATGCATTTATTGCAGAAATTCGCTAATGAAAAGAGTATGATGAAGTTAGCCTGTATCGATGTAGGACTAAAACGTATTGGTGTAGCCATCTGCCTAGATGGCAATATCGTTGTTCCTCAAAATGCCATTTTACGTAAAAACCGTAACCAAGCTGCCCGTGATGTTAACACGTTCTTAAAAGAATGGGAGATAGAAAAACTCATCGTGGGACTTCCTCTAGATGCCGCAAGCTCAGAAGAGATGGAAAGACGCATCAAACACTTTGTCTCACTCCTAGAACTTACCATCCCCGTTGCGTACCAAGACGAACAAAGCTCCAGCATAGAAGCCAAAGAACTTACACAGGGTGTCTTTAGACATCAAAAAGATGGGAAAATAGACTCTGTGGCTGCGAAAATTATTTTGCAGAGGTATCTTTCTCGTTAAATATTTACAACTTACAATTTTTCTTTTAACTTCTGAATACGCGCATATGCTTTATCGATATTCTCTTGTTTCACTTCGCCTGTTTTGACTAAAGCACGTATAGTATTAACTAATTTTTTACTACTCTTCACTTGTCTAGGGTCTAGTTGATTCCCTATAAGTAGTATGTCATCTCCTGCATTGATGGCAAGTTTTAGGGTGTTTTTAAGTCCATATTTTTTGCTAATCGCACCCATTTGTAAATCATCAGTGATCACGACACCATGATAACCGAGTTTCCATCGTAACATTTGGGTGATAGTTTTGTAAGAGAGACTTGCGGGGTACTTGTCATCCAAATATTTATTAAACACATGAGCTACCATGACCGTGTCTGCTTTATCTTTGAGTAGATGATAGGGTTCAAGTTCTACCTCTTTCCACAAGTTGGTTACATCTACAAAGCCTTTATGCGTGTCTCCTACAGAAGAGCCATGCCCTGGAAAGTGTTTGAGTGACGTCAATACACCATTGCTATGCATAGCATCTATAAAAGTAGAAGCATACTTCGCTACTGTTTTTGGATCTTTACCAAAAGAGCGTCCTAAACCATGAATCACATGGTTTTTCATATTGATGTCCAAATCCACTACTGGGGCTAAATCATAATTAATTCCTACAGACTGCAACTCTTTACTCATCTTTTTATAGGTGTTTTCGATTTGACTTTCATCCATTTTAATGACATCAGAAGCTTTAGGGAATTTACCATAAAAACCATATTTACTTTTTAATCTCTGTACTTTTCCGCCTTCTTGATCCACAGCGATGAGCAATTTTCCATCAGCCGAACATGCTTGAAGTTCTCTCGTTAACTTTCTCAACTGTTTTTTTGTCGCTATATTTTTGGGTTTACTTTTATTAACAGGATTATAATCAAATAATATTACTGCACCAATATTATATGTTTGAATATCTTTACATATTTGTGTATCAGGCGTTGCACTCGTTCCATGAAACCCTATCATCAGCATTTGCCCTATTTTCTTCTCTAGTGTTTGTGAATACAATCCACTCACAAGTATACTTACAAATAAAAATTGTTTTATCATTAACAACATCCTTTAATTCATTATCTCATTATACTATATAAGCCTTTATTTGCATACGGTTAACCTTGATAGTTTACAATACACCTACAAGAGCATTTGGGACACCTAAATTATTCCCCTCCCTTTTAGTTAATTTAGGGTCTCCTTTTAAAATATTTTCCTCCTTTTTATGCCCAGATGCTCTTTGAAAGCAAAAAAGATTCAAATTACACAATTCTTACATCTTTAATTGTGTATAATACAATAAAAAAGGTTCATTATGAAAAAACTATTCACATCCGCATTACTCTTTTTTTCGCTCTTAAACTACGCACAAGCAGTCGAAAAACAATCATCTCATCCTGTTATGTCTATGACTGATACTCATGGGAAAACATATAAAGTTGAAGGCACAGAACAAGGTTTAAACATAGAGGGACTCGAAGGGAAAGTCGTATTTCTCGAATTTTTCGGACATAAATGTCCTCCTTGTTTAGCATCTATTCCTCATCTTATTCATTTGCAAAAAAAATATAAAGACACACTTGCTGTTGTTTCTATTGAAGTGCAGGGGTACAATGCTGCACAAACAGCAGCTTTTGCAAAAGAAAAAGGGATGAATTATATTGTTGTATCAGAAGAAACAGCTTCTGCACTTGTAAATTATATCCAACAAAGAGCACAGTGGAGAGGGAGTATCCCTTTTTTAGTGGCTATGGATACCAAAGGAAATGTACAGTTTGTACAAGCGGGTATGCTTCCTGAAGCTTCACTTGAGGAACTTATCGGACAACTTTCAAAAACCAAAAATCCTACACCAGAAACAAATACAAGTAAATAAACTACCCAACTTAGTCGCCCTTTAGGGTGATAAATCATTCAAAAATTGCATTCTTTTTAATTTATATGTCATAATACATCTACATTATAGATAAAAATTATATAATATTTATAAAAGGATACCATAATGAAATCTATACTCTTTACACTCATACTAACAAGCACGACTGTACTAACCGCGAACGACATACAAATCAATGCAGCACCTTCTATGAATGAACATGTGAAAAATGCCGTAGCACGTGTTGAAGCAGCAAGAGATGATACCCTAAATGCCTTGAAATCGATGATTCATACGGTTGACAATGCAAGAAAATCGGGTCATGAAAATAATCGTTCCATCTCTACTCAAATCATTGAAACCCATGCTTTAAGTGAAATCGCTAAAAGCACAGCGTCAGTGGAAGTTGCAAAAGCAAAAGCGATGGCACTGATTACACATGCCATAGATAAACTAGACCCTGATTCACTAAGTACTATTGCTGATGCAGTTGCTTCTGTCGAAATAGCCAAAGCAGAAGCGAAAAAAAATATCGTTAAAGCTACAGGACGTGTTGAACTAAGCAAAGTAAAAAAGCCCGTTCAGATAGAACACGGAAAAGAAACACTCACTGTTGCTAAAAATGTATCTGCCATACAAATAGCCAAATCTGTTGCACAAGCAGAAGTAGCAAAAGCTGTTTCTCTCATAGAGATTGCACGTTCATCTGTAGAATCTGCACTACCAAACTCAATGGAAACACTTACACAAAAAAGTAAAGAAAACTTAGAAAATATTAAAGCTCAAGCAACAGCAAATATCTCTTCTTATCTTGCACAAATTGAAGTCATGAAAGCCAATATGCTTGCTAAAATTGCTGGTGAAGTTGCAAAAGTAGAAATCGCCAAACTCCATACAGATAGTGAGAATAATAGTACGGAAAAAGAGAGTACTACCTATCCCGATAAACTCATAAAAGCAAATTAATTTAAGCGCACGATACCATTATGTATCGTGACATGTCCTTCAAGTTCGGCCTCATATACTTTATCTCCAAACTTATTCACAGTTTCATCAAAAGTAGGTGCAGTTTGACAAAAATAAAAAAAGTCATCTTTTTCTATCTCTAAAGTCACTACTTCTCCAAAATTTGCGGCAAAAGCATCTATATCAGTAATACATTTTGCTTTGCCCTCTTGTAACAATTTATTGGTTCCAGCACTTTCACCCAATCGTTGAGACAATACATAAATCTCTTTTCCCATACGCAATGCAAACTCTACAGAACGCATTGAACCACTATCTAACTCAGCTTCAGTCACAATAAGTATATCACCAAGTGCAACAACCAATTCATTGCGTACTACAAAACTCCAACCCGTCGCTCTAAATCCATCATTGAATTGACTCAACACTAAACCTTGTTCTTCTATAGATGCTATGAGGGATTTATTGATAACAGGATAACGTATATTTAAACCATTGGCGACTACTGCAATAGTATTTTCTGCTCCTGCACCACTGTGTGCTACAGCATCTACTCCCATAGCTGCTCCAGAGACAACACACACCCCTCTTTTTGCCAATGCCTTAGCAAGCATATAGGTAAATTCCCGTGTGTAGTTACTAAGACGTCTACTCCCTACAATAGCCACTTTAGGACGATTTAAAAGACCAAGATTACCTTTATAAAAAAGTTCTTTAGGGTATTTTTTCATCACATCTAATGCGGGAATATGCTCTGTGACATTTTGACTCATCTTCTTACCTCGGTGTTTTTT
>CAZQOC010000013.1:0-16032 GCA_964594745.1 uncultured Sulfurovum sp. | reverse complement strand
GGTCTCTTTCCCATTCAAGTAGTAGTGCTCTATAATCACTGTTGCAATTTTTCCACTGGGCACACTATTAAGATAAGCTATAAATTCTCCTGATGTCACATTCAATTTTTGACTTACACCTTCGCCAAATCCATATATTTTATCATATCCCTCTAACCCAAGACGTATATCGGCAGGTCCGCCGGGTAGAGCATATGCTATCCAGCAATGCGCATCAACCTTTTTGTCACCAGGATGAAAATAGCCATTACAACTATATTTCCAGCGATACTTTTTCCATTCGGAAGCTTCTGTAGACTCTATGGGATATCCATTCCCATCAAGTCCATACCCATCAAAAGCAAAAGCATAATACATAGCCTCACCCTTTAGACGTTCTTTTTTGTCAAAGTGCCAATCCATAGGTGCATTAAAACGTAATATCTGCGCCATGGTAGCAATATCTAGTTTCCACTTACCCTGCTCTTTTTTGAAAAAATGTGGCGTACACTTTCGCTGTTTCACTGGGTCATTCATGACGACTGCATGCAGACCATCGCTTCCATATTTTACCTTTTTGCTATCCATGCATGGCGTTAAAAAGCGTATCTCGTTGTTTTGATTTATCTCTGTAACGGTATGCTGTGCAAAAAACGTTTTTGTAGCATCTGTATAAATATCCAGATGAGGATTGGTATTGTGCGCCTTGAGAGAAGCTAGATATTTCTTAAGCACATCCATAGGCGTATCATTGCTTGATACTGTAACATTATCTCCTTTTTTCTCATGATGGTTACTCTTGCCTATATTTGCCTTTGTTTTCGCACCTGCACCTATGGACTTACTTTGCATAGGTGGCATAAACTCTTTTCCCGCCTCTGCATCATAGGCTCTGTCAGAGATAAGCTCTGAAGCCATATAAATCGCATCAGCGATAGTGTCATTGCGAAAATACGGCACAAACCCTTTTCTCTCTATATAAGATACAAACGCGTCTGTATATATGGGTTCTAATGCCATGGAGACTTCAAGTCTTACTTTATCTTGTGCAGGATTAACAATCATCAAAATAGCCTTGCCCGAAGTGCTTCTACTCTCTTTTTGAAGTTTGGTGAACTCACGGTTGGCAAAAAGGTCTATATCTTCATCATTGCTTGTTGTAATCGTTCTAAAATCTATATCAAAATCATCCAATAGATGTTGATTAAAATCTCTATATTGTGACATTACCTTATCATTATCCAACACCACATAAGCATTGTCTATGATAATGTTTTCTATGCTATTTTGTGTATTAATCTCATCTTTTTTACTTTCACATCCTGTAAAAAAGAGTACCAAAATCCCTATCATTATATATTTCATCTTACAATCCTATCTCTAATTTTTTATGCGCACTCTCTTCTGCTTTAAAGTATGCACGTTTTTTAAACCCACCCATTGAAGCAATCATACGTTGTGGCATTTGACGAATAGCGCTGTTATACTCTCCCGCTGCATCATTGAACATCATACGCGTAATGTTAATGCGATTTTCACTTCCCTCTATCTGTGCCTGCAACTGTAAAAACTGTTCAGAGGACTTCAAATCTGGATAGTTCTCTGCTACTGCAAAAAGTTTCATGACTGATGCATTTAACTTTGTATTAAGTGCCGCAAGTTTGCTTGCATCTTTTGAAGCTAATGATTTATTGGCATTTGCTCTAAGAGAAGTTATCTGAGTTAACAACTCTTGTTCATGCTTGGCATAGGCTTTGACTACTTTTACTAAGTTTGGCAACAAATCAAGTTTACGTTGCATCGTACTCTCTACCTGAGACCATGCCACATTAACTGATTCTTCCTTATTGACCAGTCCATTATATAAAACACCAAACCCTATGACAACTACTAATACAAATATACTAATCCATAGTAAAAGATAACTCTTTTCATCTTTATCTAAAGCCTCTTCCAGCATAGGGTCATCATTGAGTACTCCATTTAATCTTTCTGCCTGTTCGTCATCTAGCACATTTTTTGCTTTAAGTGCTTCTATTTTATCTTCATAATTCACCGTTAATCTCCCTTATTAATTTAATTCCCTCTTGTGCTGTCAATTCTCCTGTCTCCATAGATTGAAGTATATTTTCAATGCTTTGTTTGTCTTCTTTTTTGTGTTTATGTAATGCATTACTAAGCTCCAAAAGCCTCTTTTTTAATGTAGGGTAACTCACATCAAGTGATTCAGCCATCTCTTTAAGGTTACCACCATGCACTATCAACGATTCAGTCAATTGCTGTTCCGCTGTACTTAACCTAGCCAAACGAGGAAAATGAAACTTCCCCTCAAAATGTGTTTGACATGCTTCACAGGAAAGTCTTTCTATAGTTAATTCATGAGAACATATTAAACATTTTGTCATTTAATTTCCAATATTTTTAATTTAATTAAAAAATTATAGTATATATTTCAATATATGTCAAATACAGATACTTATTATTTTCATAATTTTAGTGATGTACAATTTAAAAAATGCTTTAGCTTATTCTACATCACATCTACATTACGCTAAAATACGCTCAATCTAACAGTAAAGAGACCCATGCGATTAAAATCAATCTTCACAAACAGTTTTGGTATTCTCTTATCTAGAATTGTTGGTTTTTTACGTGATGCTATTATGGCATCTGTTTTGGGAGCTAATTATTGGAGTGACATCTTCTTTCTTGCAAATAGGCTACCAAACTTATTTAGAAATATTTTTGCAGAAGGTGCATTTACGCAAGCTTTTATGCCCTCTTTTGTGGCTTCCACAAATAAAGGTATTTTTTCAACAGCTATCTTTTTAAGATTTTCTCTTTTTATTATTTTTGGTTCCTTAGTCGTTACTTTTGCACCAGAATATATCACCAAACTCCTAGCTATGGGTTGGGATACTAAGCGTATTGCAGATACTGCCCCATTGACGGCTATTAATTTTTGGTACTTATATCTTATCTTTATTGTTACTTTCATTGCTACACTTTTACAATATAAAGAGCACTTTGTTACTACAGCAATGTCTACTGTACTTCTCAATTTAGCAATGATTATCGCACTACTTCTTTATATGAAAAGTGATCCTAAAATTATTGCTTATGCACTTAGTATTTCTGTATTGATAGGTGGTATGCTTCAAGTTTTAGTACATTTTATAGCACTTTACAAACTTCATCTATCAAAACTTCTTATTGGAGGATGGAAATATAGAAAAGAAAAAGAAATTAGCAAAGAAAAAAAGAAGTTTACTTCGTTATTTATTCCTGCTGTATGGGGTGGCTCTAGTATGCAAATCAATAGTTTTATAGGTACTATTATCGCTTCTTTTTTAGTCACAGGTTCTGTCTCATATCTTGCCTATGCACAACGATTATTCCAACTACCTCTTGCGCTCTTTGCTATAGCCACAGCAACAGCACTTTTCCCAAGTATTTCTAAGGCTTTAAAAAATAAAAATGAAACAATTGCCTATCAACATTTAGATAATGGATTTTGGCTACTAACTTATACTTTGGGTGCCGCAGCACTAGGAGGTGTGTTACTTTCTGAACCCATTATATGGCTACTCTTTGAACGAGGGGCATTCGATAGTGAAAAAACCGTACAAACAGCACATGTACTGAGTATGTTTATGCTTGGGTTATTACCGTTAGGACTTACAAAACTTTTTTCACTTTTTCTCTATGCTTCATACCGTCAAGGAAAAGCTGCAAAGATTGCCACTATTTCTGTTATTGTTAATATTATTGCTTCACTGTTACTTATGAAACCTCTTGGTGCAATGGGCATTGCTCTAGCAGGAAGTATCGGAGGATGGGTCTTATTTATATTGACGGTTAAAGAAGTAGGGTTTGATAAATTAATAGCTATGCTTCGTTCTAAAAGAAGCCTTTATTTTGTAGGAACGATGTTAGCAGTTACACTTTTTCTCTACAACCTTAATACCTTCATCCTCCAATGGATACGCTAATCTTTAATTATCAACTTTCTATATTCTAGGACATCACTTTTTTTGCTATTTGTGTCTCATAATAACTCTCTGAAGCCATAAAGTATTTATTGTCAATGTGTTGGATACCTATAAGCTTTTTATATTGTTCTTCTACTTCAATTCTACTTTTTTCATAGGCAATTTTTCCTGTTGAAATAAAACCAACAATCACACCTTCACTATCAAGTTTCGCCTGTACATAAGACAATGTCCAAAAATACGATCCATCTTTACATAAATGTTTAATATACCCACGCCATATTTTTTTATCCATAATAATCTTCCACATTGCTCTAAAAACACCACGTGGCATGTCTGGATGTCGTACTATCTTATGAGGTGCACCTATAAGTTCTATTTCTTTAAAACCTGTAAGTGTCAAATATCTTCTATTAGTATAGACAATAAACCCATTAACATCAGTCTCAGATATTAATATACTTCTATCAAAAACTTCTACCTCATGATCAATAGGAACTGCCTGTACATATTTAACTCCTGTACGGATATTGGTAATGACAGGGCGTAATTTTGTCATATTTTCTCTCACTTGTGTTTTAATTATACGGCTACAAAATGTATAACTGTGTTATGGGTAGCTAGGGTTACTAGAGATGCCCCCTACTATTGATAAAATATAAAAATTTATTATATCGTAAAAATGTCAGAAAATTGTCAAACCATAAGACTAACCAGATTTTGGCTATAATCTCAACTATCAATATATAAAAGGTCAACTCTCCATGCACATCTATGACAGCGTACAAAAAAGCAAACTTCTTTTTGAACCTATAGTCCCACAACAAGTAAGCATCTACGTCTGTGGTCCAACTGTGTATGATGATGCACATCTGGGACATGCACGTAGCTCTTTGGCTTTTGATTTACTTTCACGTACACTTAAAACATTGGGCTACGAAGTCACTATGGGTAAAAACTTTACCGATATCGATGACAAAATCATCAAAAAAGTAAAAGAGACAGGACAAAGTATAGAGGAGATTACCACTTACTATATAAACCGATACCTTGAAGAGATGGCAGCACTTGGTGTACAAAGAGCAGACATTGAACCTAAGGCTACCGAATCACTTGACGCCATAGAAAACATGATACAAACACTGATAGATAAAGACATCGCATATGTCATTTCCACAGGAGATGTCTACTTTGATACGTCTAAAGACAAGCATTATGGAGAAATATCTCACCGTGTAGCAGAGGATGAAGAGAGTCAAAGCCGCGTAGAACATGTAAGTGAAAAACGAAACCCAAAAGACTTTGCACTCTGGAAATCATGTAAGGCAGAAGAGGACATCTGCTTTGACACTGCTTTTTCAAAAGGTCGCCCAGGTTGGCACATAGAGTGTTCTGCCATGATAGAAAAATACTTTACCGGTAATAATGAATATAGCATTGACATTCATGGTGGTGGAGCTGATTTGCTTTTTCCTCACCATGAAAATGAAGCAGCACAATCACGCTGTGCCACAGGACACGCACTCTCTAAATACTGGATGCACAACGGTTTTGTACAAATAGATGGAGAGAAAATGTCTAAGTCTTTAGGTAACAGTTTCTTTCTCAAAGATGCCCTTAAACTTTATGATGGAGAAGTTTTACGCTACTACCTCAACTCTGTACACTATAGAAATGACTTTAATTTTTCTGAAGAAGAGTTGCAACTTAGTAAAAAACGCCTCGACAAACTTTATAGACTTAAAAAGCGTGTCTCTCCAGGAAAAGCTAGTGCTGTAAATCAAAAATTCAAACAAGCCTTACTTGATGCTATGTCTGATGACCTCAATATCTCTATTGCCCTAGCCCATATCGATGAATTGGTTGCAAACACCAATGATGCACTCGATGAAAACCCTAAAGATAAAGGTCTCAAAAAAGAGACTTTAGCCAATATCGAATTTATCGATATGCTACTGGGCTTTGGAGGCAAAGAACCATTTTCGTACTTCCAGATAGGTGTAGATGAAGCACTAAAAGAGAAGATTGAAGCTTTGGTGGCACAGCGTGTCGAAGCCAAAAAGAACAAAGATTTTGCACGTTCAGATGCCATTCGTGAGGAACTCACAACGCTGGGTATTAACATCATGGATACCGCTGAAGGTACACTCTGGGAAAAAGCATAAGATGAAAGATCTTCTTAAACAGTATTTACCCTATTTGGTTGGCTACAAAAGAGAGTTTTTCTTTGCCGTCTTAGGGATGATAGCTGTAGCAGTGGGAACAGCGGGGACAGCACAACTTATCAAACCTGTACTTGATGATGTTTTCATAAACAAAGATACGCAGATGTTAACATTGATGCCTTTTCTTTTGATTGGTGTTTTTGCACTTAAAGGTATCGGCGGCTACATACAAACCTACTATACTTCATACATCGGACAAGATGTTGTACGAAAACTACGAGACAAACTTGTTTCTCATTTAAGCTATATGGATATGCACTTTTTTAAAACCATACATACAGGTGAAATCCTCTCACGTGTCACCAATGATATTGCACGCATACAAGTCGTTGTTGCCAATATCATTCCTGATTTAATACGTGAAAGTCTTACTGTACTTGCGCTGACAGGTTATGTCATCTATGAAAGTCCAAAACTCTCTGTTTATTTTCTTATTATCATGCCATTGGCTATTTTCCCATTGACACTTCTGGCAAAGAAAATGCGTAGATACTCTAAACTTTCACAAGAGAGTACTGCAGACATGACTTCTCGGTTAGGAGAGATTTTATCGAATATCGAGGTCATCAAGTCCAACTCTTCACAGCGCTATGAACAAAAACGTTTTGAAACAGAAAATCACAATGTATTTAAGTTCATCATGAAACAAATCAAAACCAATGCCCTTACCTCACCTATCATGGAGATACTCGGTGCTGTTGCCATCGGTATGGTTATTTACATTGGGGGAAAAGAAGTCATTGACGGACACATGAGTGTAGGAGCTTTCTTTGCCTTTGCTACAGCACTTTTTATGCTCTATACTCCTATCAAACGTCTTTCATCCCTCTATAACAAAGCACAAGATGCCATCACAGCAAATACACGTATGCACGAACTGTTAAATACAAAACCACAAATTGTTTCTGGAGAAAAAGAACTGCATACCCGCATCGATGACATCACACTTGACAATGTTTCTTTACAATATGGGGACACACCTGCGCTAAAAAACATTCAGCTTGAAGTTAAAAAAGGTGAATCCATCGCTTTGGTAGGTGACTCTGGTGCAGGTAAAAGTTCTCTGGTCAACCTACTCGTACGTTTTTATGACCCAAGTAGCGGAACCATCCTGATCAATGGTCAAGATTATAGAACATTTACCCTACCATCTCTTCATAAAAAAATAGCCTATGTCACACAGCGTATTTATATTTTTAACGACACCATTGCCGCCAATGTTGCCTATGGTGAAGAGATAGATGAGAGTCGTGTACGACAAGCCCTAGAAAAGTCCTATGCTATGGAATTTATTGAAAAATTGGACAAGGATATACATACTGTCTTATCCGAAAGTGGAAATAACCTCTCTGGAGGTCAAAGACAACGTATTGCGCTCGCACGTGCACTCTACAAAAACCCTGATATTCTTATACTTGATGAAGCCACTTCTGCACTCGATAACAAAAGTGAAGCACTTATACAAAAAGCCTTACACGCACTCAAAGATGATATGATTACCTTTACTGTAGCACATAGACTCAGTACCATTGAAGATGCCGATACAATACTGGTATTTCAAGAGGGTGAAATCATTTGCAGAGGGACACATATGCATTTACTTCAGAGTTGTACCGCCTATCAGAAATTAGCAAAAAACTTATAATCTTTAGTAAGACTTTCTTAACACAAATAAAGATACTATACTTTAATTATTTACGGAGAACTACATGTTAAGAGTTACACTTTTATTTTTATTTATTTTCACTTCACTCTTTGCAGAAGATGCAGAAGAATTTCCTTTTATTGGTGTCACAGTAACGACTCAATCTATTGATATTAAAAATGCAAGTACACAAAAAGAGACTGCTGTAGGCATACGATATGGGCAACAAACGGTTGATTGGAGAACCATGTTCTCCGCAGAGTTTGGTAAAAATGGATATAAGATGTTTTCTATGGAAATTGACAAAATTCTAATGGACGATATTATGGGGATGCCAGAGTTTAGACCATATTTGGGACTCTCAATAGGAAGTATTCATTTTGATGATAATACACTTACTGATTCAAGCGGATACTTTTATGGTCTCAATGCAGGATTCATTATCTATGCTACAGATAACATTGATGCAGATCTCTCATACCATTATCATAAAGTAAAAAGCTTTGATGATGTAGACAATCTAAAAGGTGGAACCTTATCTCTACACTACTTTTATTGATACTACGCTATAATCACGTAATTTATTATGGAGATTATAGTGTCCCTTTTTAGCTACCAAACCCTCAAAAAATGCCTTTTTAAACTTGACCCCGAAACTGCACATACTTTAGCAGGCTTAGGACTTCGTTTTTCTGCACTTTGTCCTCCTTTGAACAAATGTCTGAGCAAACATTATTTTGTGACAGACGCCACACTCAAACAGACTATTTTTGGTCGTACCTTTCAAAACCCAGTGGGTCTGGGTGCAGGATTTGATAAAAACGGTCAGTACATCAAAGCCATGCCAACACTGGGTATGGGCTTTACCGAGATAGGTACAGTCACACCCAAACCCCAAGATGGAAACCCAAAACCAAGACTCTTTAGACTTGTAGATGCCCAGTCCATTCAAAATGCGATGGGCTTTAACAACAAAGGTTCATATTATATGCTCCAACGTCTCAAAAAAATCACTTTTTTTGACTACCCTATAGGGATTAACATAGGAAAGAACAAAGTCACTCCTGAGAATGAAGCATTAGAAGATTATGAAAAACTCTTCAAAGCATTTAAGGACTATGGAGATTATGTGGTGATTAACATCTCTTCACCGAACACTCCAGGACTTAGAGACTTACAAAATGAGCGTTTTATCAAAGCCATTTTTGCTATGGGTAAAGCAATCACCACTAAACCTATCTTGCTCAAAATTGCGCCAGACATGACAGCTGAAGATGCCATCATGCTCTGTAATACAGCTGTAGATGCAGGGGCAGACGGGATTATCGCGACCAACACTACTATAGACTACAGCCTCACTGACAGCCCTTACAAAAAAGACTTTGGTGGTCTTAGTGGTGCCGTGCTCACAGAAAAATCCTACCAGCTCTTTAGAGCCATAGGAAAGGAGCTTCATGGCAAAACCCTGCTCATCTCCGTAGGTGGCATAGACTCAGCAGAAGAGGCCTACAGACGTATCAAAGCAGGTGCTTCTTTGGTACAGGTTTACTCTATGTTGGTCTACAAAGGGCCTCTGCTCATTAAAGAGATTAACGAAGGACTTATCACCTTGTTAAAGAAAGATGGGTATAGTCACATCAGCGAAGCAATCGGAGCCGATTGGAAATAACGTAGAGTCGATACACAATCGACTACCAGTTACAGATAAATAAATGGTCAATTATATTGATCCTACAAAGGAAAATAGTGTTGAAAAATATTTTAATTTCATGCTTACTATTAACAGGAATATCAATGGCAAATTCATTACCAAAACACTTTACAAAAACTCTTAACAATGGACTCGAAGTTGTTGTCATCCCTATGGACAATGACTCTGGTGTCATCACCACAGACATCTATTACAAAGTTGGAAGCCGTAACGAAGTCATGGGCAAAAGTGGTATGGCACATATGTTAGAACACCTTAGTTTCAAATCAACAGACAAACTCAAAGAAGGTGAGTTTGACCATATCGTAAAAAGTCGTGGTGGGGTTAACAACGCAGCCACAGGTTTTGATAAAACACATTACTTCATCAAAACTGCTTCTAAAAACTTGGGTATGACCTTTGATCTTTTTGCTGAACTTATGCATAACCTAAAACTTACCGATGAGGAGTTTCAAAAAGAGCGTGATGTGGTTGCTGAGGAGCGTCGTCTAAGAACAGACAACAATCCTATGGGATACCTCTACTTTAGAGTTTTTAACACACACTTTACCTACCACCCTTACCACTGGCTTCCTATCGGGTTTATGGAAGATATTCAAAGTTGGAAGATAGAAGACATTAGAGCATTTTATCACCAGTACTATCAGCCTAACAATGCTGTGCTTGTCGTAGCGGGTGACATCAAACCAGAAGCTGTCTATGCAGAAGCTGAGAAATATTTTGGAAAAATAAAAAATGAACACACAATTCCAAAGGTCACAGCCGTTGAGCCTAAAGTAGATGGTGCAAAACGTGCCATACTTCATAAAGAGAGTAACAGAGTAGATACTTTAGCCATTGTCTACTCTATCCCAAACTTTGAAGATGATGACCAAGTGGCACTCTCTGCTATTTCTCACATCTTAAGTTCAGGTAAAAGCTCATGGTTTGATAAAAATATTGTCAATGACAAAAAACTAGCCAACCAAGTCTATGGATACAATATGGAGATGAAAGATCCAGGAGTCTTTCTCATCATGGCAATGTGTGCGCCTGATGCGAATGTGAGTGACTTAGAAAAAGAGATACTTTCAGAACTTGAAGACCTCAAAAATGGCAAAGTGACTCAAGCAGAACTTGACAAAGTCAAAATCAACACAAAAGCAGAGTTCATCTACTCTTTAGAGAGTTCAGCTTCTGTTGCAGGACTCTACGGAGACTACTATGTCAAGGGAAATATCAAGCCTTTACTTGAATATGAAGAGAAATTAGATAAAATTACACTCAAAGATATTCAAGAGACTGCAAAGAAGTATTTTGACCATCACTTCTCAACGACAGTAATTTTGAAAAAAAACTAGGATTTTAAATATGAGCAATTATATTACAGGTGCAAGTACTGCACTGATTACACCATTTAAAAATGGTACCTTGGATGAAGCGACTTTTGCCACATTCATCCAAAGACAAATTGACAACGGTATAGACGCTGTCTGTCCTGTGGGAACCACCGGAGAATCTGCAACATTGAGTCATGATGAGCACAAAAGATGTATAGAGATAGCTGTAGAAGTGTGTAAAAATACTCGGACAAAAGTGCTTGCAGGGGCAGGAAGCAATGCAACCCATGAAGCCATAGACATCGCGAAACATGCAGAAGCGTGCGGCGTAGATGCACTCTTCTCTGTTAGCCCATACTATAATAAACCAAGCCAAGAGGGACTCTACCAACACTATAAAGCCATAGCCTCTGCGGTGAAAGTACCCTTTATGCTCTACAATGTACCAGGACGCACAGGGGTAGACATCTTGCCAGACACTGTCAAAAGACTTTTTGATGATGTGGAAAACATTATGGGGATTAAAGAAGCCACAGGTTCTATTGAACGTACGGTTGAGCTACTTGCAAAAGTGCCAGAGCTTTATGTCTTTTCAGGAGATGATACCATAGACTTTCCTATCTTGGCAAGTGGTGGCAAAGGAATCACTTCTGTGACTTCCAATCTACTACCAGATATGAAAGCAGAGTTGGCACACGCTGCACTCAAAGGCGACTTCAAACGTTCCAAAGAGATTAATGATGAGCTCTTTGAAATCAATAAAGTACTTTTCTGTGAATCTAACCCTATTCCTATCAAAGCGGCAATGTACATTGCGGGACTGACAGATACATTGGAATATAGACTTCCACTAGTCGCACCAAGCAGTGAAAATATGAAAAAGATAGAAAACGTGATGAAAAAATACAACATTGTAGGAGTGAAATAATGTCAAATATGAAAGGTAAAACACTTGTCATTACAGGTGCAACCAAGGGTATTGGTAAAGCAGTAGCGCAGAAGTTTGCACAAAATGGTGTAAACATCGCTTTTACCTATAACTCCAATAAAGAAGCCGCAGATGAGATAGCAACAGACTTAGAGAGTAAATATGGTATCAAAGCCAAAGCCTACCCACTTAATATTTTAGAGTTAGATGAGTTTAAACCACTTTTTGAAGCGATAGATGAAGACTTTGACAGGGTAGACTTCTTTGTCTCCAATGCGATGATCTATGGCCGTCCAGTCGTAGGGGGTTATGGAAAGTTTATGAAACTTCGTCCATCAAAAGGTTTAACCAACATCTATACAGCAACCGTAGGTGCCTTTGTACGCGGTTCTCAAGAAGCAGCTGTGCGTATGGAAAAAGTAGGTGGAGGTGCGATTGTCACACTCTCTTCAACAGGTAACCTCATTTACATCGAAAACTATGCAGGCCATGGTACCAACAAAGCAGCCGTTGAAGCGATGAGCCGTTATGCTGCCGTGGAACTTGGAGATATGGGCATTAGAGTCAATGCTGTCTCTGGTGGTCCTATTGACACAGATGCACTTAAAGCATTTACAAACTATGAAGAGGTAAAAGCAGAGACCATCAAACGTTCAGCAGTCAACAGAATGGGAAGTCCAGATGACCTTGCTGGTTCAGTTTACTTCCTTTGTACAGATGAAGCATCATGGATTACAGGTCAAACACTTGTGGTGGATGGTGGAACTACATTTAGATAATTTTCCTCATCACACTCTTCAGATTCCTAAACAAATAGTTTGGGAATCTTACTCTGCTCCATAAATGAACTATCATTACACTTCGGTATTTACCTAATTCATCACAAGTATAAATCACTATAAATAAAATAGTCAGATAAAATTTTTAGATGATAAAAAAAGGAGGGAATACTCTCCAGTAAAACTAGAGAGTGAAGAGATTAAAATGTGTACGTTGCACCTACAGTTGTACCACTAAAGAATGCATCCTTTGCTACAACACCATCAAAGTTATCCCCATTATAGAAATTAACATAATCAAAAAAGATACCTAAACCATTGGCAAGTTCATACTTACTACCAAGTCCCCATTGTAAACCACTTTCAGACAGCCCTCCTGCCTTTGCTTTACCATATCCTGCCAATCCATAAGCAGAAAATCCTGTAGTAAAATTATACATAGGTTTTAAGTAAATACCTAAATTGCTTAAAACTCTAGATCGAGAATTAATATTTGCACCTGTGTCTTCATCTATATCAGTGAGTGTACGAGTATAACGTCCCTCAAGTCCAATATATTTGTTAAAGTAATACCCACCTAGTAAAGTTAATGCGTGCCCTCTTGACTCAGTAATTGCATTCATACGAAGGTAACTTAAAGCCCCCCCTGCATAAAATCCATTATACTTTACATTGTCATCCACTACAACAACTTCTTTTTCCGGTATATTCACTTCTGGCTCAACTGGTGCTGAGAAATCACCTCCGGCTACAACAAAATTACTTGCAATGGCTAAAAATGCTACTGTGTTTACAACTCTTTTCATATTAGTTTTCCCTCTCTTTATTATCTTATAAAATTTTTGATATTATATTCTTTCTTAGCTTAAAAGAATCACTTTTGCAGAGAAATCTTTCTTTTAATATACAGTACGCTAAAATTGCACCCTATTACTCTAAAAATTTAGGATTATTTCATGTTTAAAAAAAGTGTTTTTATTTTACTGACTATATTACTATTTTCTGGATGTGCTGAGCGCGGTGCCTTGGTAAGTGTTGCTTCTCCACATAAGGCAGAATCAAAAAAAACACAAGATATCCCTAAACTTGTACTACATAATTCTAGAGAAGATGCAATTAAAAAAGGGATCTCTGGTAGTTTAATTCTAATTATTGGACTTGTTTTAATTCTCTAAAATTTTTACAGTTATCCCACTTTTTAATCTTTATTGCGTTAAAGTTATAGCATTAGAACATTAATTTTGGGGATGACATGTCAAAAAACACTTTTTACTACTTTGCTTTAACACTTTCAACACTCGTACTTTTTTCTGGTTGTGCAGAGAGAGGTTACCATCTTACACGACAATCAAATACACATACTATCACAGCACAAAGTAGTGTTGATCTTGGCAACACACAAATCAACACACAACATGAACTTCACAAGATGCAAGCTGCCGTTAAAAAAGAACGTAAGAAGACTAAAGCACCTAAAGCAGACAATACGATTACTGAAATCAATGCAAGAAAAGAGAGACTAAAAGCACTTAAGGCACAACAGAATACAGCTTTTAAAGAAGAGCAACGCCAAGCACAAATTGCACGAAAAAAAGAAAAAATACGAGAAGCTGAAAATATAAGACGTGAACAAGAAGCTCGAAAAAAAGCACGTCAAGAAAAAATGATAGAAGAAGCACAAATCAAAAAAGCCCAAGAAGTAAAAAGAAAAAAACTTCAAATGCTTAAAGCAAATAATGAAGCTAAAAAAGCCAAAGCACTTGAAGCGCAAATAGCTCAAGAAAAACAAATCCAAGAAGCCAAAAAAGCCAAAGCACTCGAAGCAGAAAAAATTCAAAAGGCCAAAGCACTCGAAGCCAAACAAAAACTTGCTGCTCAACAAGCACTTGCACGTAAAAAAGCAGAGGAAGAAAGAAAGCGTAAAGCAGAAGAACAAGCCGTCATAGAAAAGGAAGAAAAAGCAAAAATTAAACGTCTGCAAGAACAAAGAGAAAGAGAAATACAACGTAACAAAGTCAAAAAAGAAAAAAAATCAGCAGCAGCCACTGAACCATTAAAATTTCAACTGTTAAATAAAATATATCATAAATTTGGTACTTCAGAAATACATGGACATGTGATTTACCTCAATGGCTCAGGACAAGAAGTGAGACTTTCAGGGGCTAAAGTGTACCTATTGCCAGTGAGTGCAAAACTCAATCACTGGTTTGAAAACTATTATCTTCAAAATAAAAGTAACCCCAATGACAATGGGATGGTAGCAAATTACCTTAACAGTACCTACCTAAATCTTGAAAAAAACTTTGAGTTTTATGGTGTAGCAGAAGGTTCTTACTATGTGATTATAGAAGCAAAATATCCTTCCTCTATGGCTCGTGACAAAAAAATATACATCGCCAAAAAAGTACAAGTCGGTAAATACAAAAAAATCATGGCAGTCTTTAGCAAGAAACTTTAAGGATAGGTATTTTGTTTAATATCCCAAATACTCTTGCCTTTATCCGTTTACTTTTAGCACCAGTAATGTTTTATTTACTGGTGGACAGAGACTCTACACTCCTTCATGCTATACATTATACTTGGCTTGATTATTTTGCTGCATTTATTTTTGTGCTGGCGAGTGCAACAGATTTCTTCGATGGATACATAGCACGTACCTTTAACCAAATCACCACACTTGGGAAAATACTTGACCCACTTGCTGACAAAATGTTAACACTGGCAGGTTTTTTAGGTTTAATGCTATTGGATAGAGCTTCTGCCTGGGCAATTTTCCTCATACTTTCAAGAGAACTTTTTATCACTGGGCTAAGAGTCTCAGCAGTAAGTGAAGGTTTGGACATTGCAGCATCATGGATGGGAAAAGTAAAAACCGTAGTACAGATGATAGCCATAGGTTTTCTTCTTATGCAATGGCCTGGCGCGGAGATTTTGCTTTGGAGTGCTGTAGCACTTACACTCTACTCTGGCTATGAATATGTCAGAGACTTCTTTAAAATAAAATAATTTTCAGAACATCATTTTTTACCATTTGACGTAAAAAGTGACACTAATATTGTAAAATATCATACTTTTTCTAATTCTCTATTGACTTTTCATTAATCTTTATGTTATAATTTCCTTGTCTATATCAAAACAAGGAAATAACAATGAAAATGACAAAACTTTCACTCGTAGCAGCTTTGGCTGTGAGCGCAGCATTCGCAGGTGGAGACATCGCTCCAGTAGAGCCAGTAGTAGAAGCTCCTGTAGTGGCATCATCTTGTGGTGCTAAACCAGGAACAACCATTGCTGGTAAACTTACAGGGTACTACATCACAGATGATTCAAATGATAAAATGTTCGGTGACGGTCACCAGCTAGGTCTTGGTGCGACACTTGATGTATCTCATGCGTTTAACGACTGGCTGACAGCAAACTTCTCAGCAGTAGGTTACCTCAATGCGCTTAAAGC
>CAZQOC010000012.1:0-17457 GCA_964594745.1 uncultured Sulfurovum sp. | reverse complement strand
GCCAAGCCAGCACTGCTTGCGGGTACAGGTATTTTTATGTTGATAGGACTTTATTATTCATTAAATGGACTAGATGGACATGTTTTGGAGTCTGAAGTTGAACATCTTATTGTTGAGATTGCAGGTATTTTCTTCTTTTTATTGGTAGCGATGACATATATTGAAGCGATGATTGACAGAGGTGTTTTTTCTGCTTTACGTTATAACCTTGTCTCAAAAGGCTACAGTTATAAAAAACTCTTTTGGGTTACGGGGTTGCTTGCATTTTTCATCTCCCCTGTAGCAGACAACCTTACCACCGCACTTATTCTTTCTACTGTACTTTTAACGATAGATAAAGATAATAAAGCGTTTTTAGTACCAGGGGCTATTAATATTGTTGTAGCAGCCAATGCAGGTGGTGCATGGTCACCGTTTGGAGATATCACTACATTGATGGTATGGGTAGCTGAAAAAGGAAGTTTTACAGAGTTTTTATTTTTATTCCCTGCAGCTATTCTCGGATGGGGAATTACGGCATTTTTACTCTCTCGTTTTGTTCCAGAAGGAAAACCTCACTTTAATGCAGAGGAGAAAAAAGTACAAATAGCCGAAGGCGGAAAACAAATTATTGGTCTTTTTGCCTTGACTATCGCCTTAGCGGTACTTTCGCATCAAGTGATGCATCTGCCAGCGATGTGGGGAATGATGTTTGGTTTGGCACTGCTTAAAATGTATGTCTATAAAATTAATAGAGGTCCTTCAGAAACACAATTGAATGCCTTTTCTTGGATAGCAAAAATTGAAAATGACACACTTCTTTTCTTTTTTGGTATTTTAGCAGCTGTAGGTGGACTTCATTTTTTAGGTTTCTTGGAGTACTTTACAGCATTATACTCTCAGTTTGGTGCTACGGCAGTCAACATCGGGGTAGGATTTCTTTCTGCTATCGTTGACAACGTACCTGTGATGTCCGCAGTGCTTAAAGCCAACCCAGATATGGGAGCCGATGCTCAATCACAATGGATGCTTGTGACGATGACCGCAGGGGTGGGTGGAAGCCTTATCTCTTTTGGTTCAGCAGCAGGTGTGGGCGTGATGGGTAAAATGCATGGTATCTATACCTTTGCCTCACATATGAAATATGCTTGGACAGTGTTAGTAGGATATATAGTTTCTATCGTTGTATGGTATGTGCAATTTGAAATCCTTCACATTGGTGCACACCATATGTAGCTTCGACAAGCTCAGCTACCGTTCCCTGAGCTTGTCAAAGGGAGCCTATTTAAATCAATAAGTTTTAATCGTAAAATTTATTCATATAAATAGAAGGAATATCCATGAAACAAGTACCCATTTTAGTTTTAGACTTTGGTTCACAATACACACAACTTATCGCACGTAAATTAAGAGAATCAGGTGTTTATACCGAAGTGGTGCCTTACCGTGAAAGTTTGAAAGACATCAAAGCTAGAAAACCACAAGGAATCATTCTTTCAGGGGGACCTGCATCTGTGTATGCCAAAGATGCATATAAACCAGATGACGGTATTTGGGATCTAGGGCTACCAATATTAGGTATTTGTTATGGTATGCAGCTCATTACACAGCACTTTGGTGGTTCTGTGATTGCTGCGGATCATCACGAATATGGGAAAGCTAAACTTAAAATAGAAAATGACTCTAGCATCTTTAAAGGTGTGAGTGATAATAGCATTGTATGGATGAGTCATGGTGACAGAGCAGAGCGTATACCTGATGGCTTTCAAGTTATAGGAACTTCTGAAAATTCACCTTATGCTGCCATAGCGGATGAAACAAGAAAAGTATATGCATTTCAATTTCACCCAGAAGTACACCACTCAGTAGAGGGTACGGTGATGCTTAAAAACTTTGCAAAGTACATTTGTGGATGTGACAGTACATGGAACATGGGAAGCTTTGCCAAAGAGAAAATAGCAGCGATTCAAGCACAGGTAGGTGATAAAAAAGTACTTTGTGGTGTGAGTGGTGGGGTTGATTCATCCGTAGTTGCTGCCATGCTCAATGAAGCTTTACCAAAAGAGCAACTCATTTGTGTTTTTGTGGACCAAGGATTGCTTCGTAAAAATGAAGCTGAAGATGTACAAAACATGTTTAAAATGTTAGACATTCCACTGATTACAATCGATGCAAAAAAAGAGTTTATGTCAGTACTTGAAGGTGTATCAGATCCTGAGACAAAACGTAAGGCTATCGGTGAAAAATTTATCGAGGTGTTCGACAAAGAAGCAAAGAAACATACGGATGTGGCATTCTTAGCACAGGGTACACTCTATACCGATGTCATCGAATCTGTTTCGGTAAAAGGTCCATCAAAAACCATCAAGTCTCACCATAATGTGGGTGGACTTCCAGACTGGATGACCTTTGAACTGGTTGAGCCTTTACGTGAGATATTTAAAGATGAGGTACGTAAACTTGGACTTGAACTTGGACTGCCTCGTGATATGATAGGACGCCATCCTTTCCCTGGCCCAGGACTAGCCATTCGTACGATGGGTGCAGTCACCCAAGAGGGGCTACACCTCATACGTGAGTCAGATGCCATTATGCAAGAAGAGCTCAAAGCCACTGGCTATTACGACAAAGTATGGCAAGCTTTTACCGTACTTCTGAATGTACAGTCTGTAGGTGTAATGGGTGATAACCGTACCTATGATAATACTGTATGTATCCGTATGGTAGAGTCTGTAGATGGTATGACAGCGACGTTTGCGCATGTACCGCATGATGTGTTAGAGGGCATGAGTAGACGTATTATTAATGAGATAGATGGAATTAATAGGGTTGTTTATGATATTTCATCTAAGCCACCAGCAACCATTGAATGGGAATAGGTGCAGCAAACTTAAGCACCTATTAAACTATTAAATTAAAAAAGGAAAAATATGTGCATCCCTCAGTATTATAAGTATCTGTTTTTAGCGATTATAATTGGTACGTTGATTATTCTCTCTGTGTTTTATGATAGAGTTTTTTATTTGGTGCCTGCATTTATATTTGCTATACCTTGGAGCCGTGTAAAATGTTCAAACTGTCATGAACCCATACTTAAAGACAAGAATGGATGGTATATTTTTACCATGCGAAGTACCTGTCGTCATTGTGGGCATGATACTTTACTTTGTGATAGCTAGTAAATTTGCAAAGTAACAGACTTAAACGTTTTGCTTCTGTTATCATGGGCATTGCTTTTGTGGCTTTTGTGTATGGTACCTATAGTGCTATAGACAAAGTAGATAGAACACAAGTAGGTACCTCTGATGGCATTTATACCTCTTATGTTTCTACATCTAATGAGATAGAACAAAAAGCATATACATTGACACAACATTGTAAAAACCAACTATGTAAAGTGCAAACACTCTTAGATTTTGCCTCTAATATCCCCTATCGTACTCATACATTTCAACAAAATTCTCCTCAAAAGACGATACAAAAAAACTATGGTGATTGTGATGATAAAAGTAACTTACTTATCTCTATGTTGCATGCTGTAGGGGTTGAAGCCTATTTTGTTTTGGTGCCTAAACATATATTTGTCATTGTTCCTTTAAAAGATGCCAGATTGGCACAGACTAAAGGTTTATGGATAAATGGAAGAAAATATTATATACTTGAAAGTACTGCAAAAGATTCCTTTGTTGGATTTGCTTTACACTATGATTTGGATGATATAGAGGCTATGGTTGAACCTTTCTCCAATCTAAAGATGAAGATAGAAAATATAGCATATAGACTTTAGTCATAGTGACTAAAGTAACTTTAATAAAATCTTGCAAAAAAACTTGAATTATTAACAAAAATAGTATATAATCCCACAAAATAAATTATCATATAGGAGAAACACAATGGCAAAACATCAGTTTCAAACAGAAATCGGGCAACTACTAAAGCTCATGACACACTCTCTTTACTCAAATAAAGAGATATTTATTAGAGAACTTGTATCTAATGCTAGTGATGCATTAGACAAATTTAACTATCTTTCACTTACAGATGAGAAGTTTAAAGAACAAGAGTGGTCTGGAAAAATTTTTATTAAGCTAGACAAAGAAGATAATTCACTGACTATTGGTGATAATGGTATTGGAATGAATGAAGAGGATTTAATGAATCATCTTGGAACCATTGCCAAATCAGGTACCAAAGCATTTATGGAACAACTCACAGGGGATGCCAAAAAAGACTCTAACCTCATAGGTCAGTTTGGTGTAGGATTTTACTCTGTATTTATGGTAGCAGATAATGTGGATGTTATCTCTAAAAAAGCAGGTGAAGAGCAAGCCTATATGTTCTCTACAGATGGTACTGGTGAGTATGAAGTGAAACCTGTGACCAAAGAAGAGCATGGTACGGTGATTTACATCAAGCTTAAAGAGGATGAAAAAGAGTTTTTAGACAAATGGCGTGTACAAGAAGTCGTGAAAAAATACTCTAACCATATTGCATACCCAATCATGTTGAATTATTCAGAAGAAGAGACAGAGGGTGAGGGTGATGATGCTGTAACAAAAACGGTCAATAAGTCAGAACAAATCAATGCAGCCACTGCACTTTGGACACTGCCTAAGTCTGAATTGAAAAAAGAGGACTATGTAGAGTTTTATAAAACTATTGGGCATGACAGCGATGGGCCTCTCACCTATATACACAATAAAGTGGAAGGTGCACAAGAATTTACAACACTCTTTTACATCCCAAAAACAGCTCCAATGGATATGTACAGAGCAGACTATACACCAGGAGTGAAGCTTTATGTAAAACGTGTCTTTATTACTGATGATGACAAAGAGTTGTTACCACCATATTTACGTTTTGTGAAAGGGATTATAGATTCTGAAGATTTACCACTGAATGTAAGTCGTGAGTTGCTTCAGGAAAATAAAATCTTGGCAAACATTAAACAAAACTCAACCAAGAAGATACTACAAGCGATTAAAAAGCTTAAAGGTGAAGATGCCGATACATTTGTGGCACAGTATAATAGAGTGATGAAAGAGGGAATCTATACTGATCATGTCAACAAAGAGTTACTGCTTGATATCGTGAAGTACAAATCTTCTACCCAAGAAGGACTTGTAAGTTTTGAAGAGTATATTTCACGTGGTGACTCTGAGAAAAAAGAGATCTATTATATCACTGGTGAAGATGAAAAAGTACTGAGAAACTCACCACTGTTAGAGGCCTATAAAAAAGCAAACATTGAAGTACTCATCATGGATGACAAAGAGGTAGATAGCATCGTTACCCCTATGATTGGTACCTACAAAGAGTGGACCCTTAAAGACATCACCACTATTGAGGCACCAGATTCTAAGACAGAAGAAGAGAAAGAAGAGATAGAAAAAGAGTTTAAATCTTTAACAGATAAAATCAAAGAAGTACTTGGTGAAGAAGTAAAAGAGGTAAAAACGACAAGTAGACTAACTACAAGTCCATCATGTGTACTTAAAGACCCATCTGACCCTATGGCAGGTATGGCTGCGATGTTCGCACAAATGGGACAAGAGATGCCAGAAACACCTCTTATTTTAGAGATTAACCCAGAGCATGAGATGATTAAGAAGCTTGATGGACTTGAAGATAAAAAACTCTTTGAAGATCTTTCATGGATTCTTTTAGATTCTGCAAAACTCTCTGAAGGACTAGAGCCTAAAGACAAAGGTGCCTTTGCTTCACGTGTAGCAGCTTTGGCTACGAAAGCAATATAGCTATAAGAGTGATACATATGGATGTATAATTACATCCATATGGATTGAGCCCTAGATTTATCAGAGGATTGAGCTTAAATAATTAAATCTTTGAATGCATCAAAAGTAACGGGCTTAGAAGCATAATTCCCTTGATAATAGTCACACTTAATTTCTGAAAGATGTTGTAATACTTCTTTGTTTTCAACCCCTTCTGCTAAGACCTTAAAATTGAATTTTTTTCCTATAGCAACGACTGATTCTACAATCATTGCATCACCATTATTCTCATGCATGCTAAAGACAAATGATTGGTCTATTTTAATCATATCGACAGGAAGTTCTTTTAAGTAGGCTAAAGAAGAATACCCTGTACCAAAATCATCGATGGAAAATGTGAATCCAAATGCTTTGAGTTCTTTAATTTTCTGTACGGCATCATCAATATTACGCATAATCCCACTCTCTGTTAATTCAAGTTCAATCCATTCAGGCTTAACTCTATGTTTATGCATGAGCAACATGAGTTTTTCCACAAAATGTGGTTGTAAAAAATGCATAGTACTCACATTAATCGCAATGTGTTCTAATGGAAAGGCATGTATAGTCTCACTGAGTATTTTGACTTCTTCAATGGCTTTATTAAAAATCCACTCTTCAAGTTTAATAATAATACCACTCTCTTCTGCGATAGGAATAAAGTTTGATGGGGGTATAAATCCTTTGGTTGGATGTTCCCAACGGACAAGTGCCTCAGCACCTATAATCTTATTACTTGCTATGTCTACTTGAGGTTGATAATAAATAGAAAATTCATTATTTTTAATGGCTTTGTGAATATCATTTTCTACAGTAAGTTTTTCTTTGGTTGTGTGGCTCATGCTGCTCTGGTAAAAACTACTTGTGCCTCTAGCTGTTTTTTTCGCCTCATACATGGCAGTTTCTGCACGCTTAAGAACATCAAATGCTGAAGCATCACTCTTGTTAAAGAGTACGACACCTATGGTAAAACTTAAATGGTACTCTTCCCCTACGATATTTAGAGGTAGGGCAAAGTTTTGGTTGATTGTATCGATATATTGTTCAGTCATCTCTTTGGACTCTTTTTCATTCATATGAAGAGACGGGATGAGTATCACAAATTTATTACCACTGATACGTGCAAAGATTTCACGACTGCCTACTATGTTTTCCATTCTTTGGACAACTTGTTTTAACAGATGGTCTCCCACATCATGCCCATAGGTTTCATTTACTTTTTTAAAATTATCTATATCTAGAAAAAGAAGAGCAGAATATTCTTCATTATTTCGTTTATTGGCAAGAAAAGATTTGAGTTTATCCATTAAAAGTGTACGGTTTGGTATGTTTGTAAGCATGTCATAGTACGCATTTCTAATCATCTCTTCTTTGGCAGTTACCTCATTGGTGATATCATTGATAATGGTAATCCCACCAGCTACTTCTCCTTCAGAATCCAACATTGGTACGGTAGAAAGGTTTACATATATATTTGACTGTGTATCTAAAACTTCAAATGGACCACGGTAATTCCCTGTCTTTCCCTCAAAAACATCCTCATGTGCTTGAATAATTTGATCTCCTTCTAAACCGTGGAGGTTAAGGTTTAGCAACAATGCTTTATCTGTTACTTTATTCATTTGTATAAAATGTGTATTGACATCCTGAAGTTCGAGCTCCTTATTGTAATAATATATTCCAACGGGTGCACGTTCAAACAAAGAGAAAAACCTCTCTTTTAATTTTTCATGTGTATGTTTAATGGTAATGAAATGTTGTCTATTACCAAGAGATTGATTAATCACTTTTCCATAGTAATTTGCTACCAGTATCATAATGAGCATCAAAGTAAGAATGACATATGCAATTTTTGTATAAATAGCATTCTCCATAAAAAAGAGACGCAAAATGAGTGGAGAGTAGGTGACCAATACATAGGTTAAAAGCAAGTCTCGCTTTGATGCAAGTACTCCCATGGCGGAAAAACCAATGGCAAACAAAAAGAGCATGGTAATCATTTGGTTCATCAAGCTTGTTTCTGGGAACATTAAGAAGGCAGCACTCCCCCAAATAATACCATTAAGGAGGATATTGGTATAGTATTTATCAAGCCAAATATCGGCATCTCTTAATTTATTGTCTTCGGTTTCATTTTTAAATTGATAGTAATGATAAAGTTGATAAATAAACATAATCACTGAAACCAAAAGCCAAATACCAATGGAATACAAATCTACAACATTGATTTGGATAGCTGACAACATCAGTGCACCTAGGAGATTTCCAAGAAGCATAATGGGTAGAGAAATATAATAAAAGCTTAGTTTGTCATAGACTAAGCGGTCTTTAAATCCAATATTATCATTGTCTATTGCTTGGGTTAAGTTATCTTCTGCATCAGTTTCATTACGCATTATTAAATATCCAATATTGAAATGTTATTATCTTAGGATGAGTCTATCCAAAGAGTGAATTGTAAGAATACTATAACATAAATGTGTTCATTTCTAATTTATTTATGCTAAAATCATTTTTAATTTATGACTAACCTAAGGAGCTTTATGAAAGTAGTTCATTCCCCTCAAAAACGTGCCACCATGATATCGAGCACTGTGGCTACACTTCTTGTTATTGTGAAACTTATTATAGGTTTAGCAAGTGGTTCTGTGGCAGTACTTGCTTCAGCGATTGACTCAATTTTGGATATGGCAGTCTCTTTGTTTAATTATTTTGCTATTCAAAAATCTGAAGAACATCCTAATGCAATTTACCAGTATGGAAAAGGTAAAATACAGGCGATAGCTGCGGTAATTGAGGGAACAATTATTACAATATCTGGACTTTATATCATCTATAAAGGATTTGAAAAACTACTAGAATCTTCTGTTACTTCTTTACTCCTCCCTGCTATTTTTGCCATGGTCATTTCGATGATTGTGACCTATTTTCTTGTACACTATTTATTGAAGGTTGCAAAACAGACAGATAATTTAGTGATTAAAGCAGATGCTTTGCACTATAAAACAGATTTGTGGTCTAATGCAGCTGTATTGGTTGCTTTAGGACTGGTGGCTATGACAGGGCTAGATTGGATCGATGCGGTTTTTGGTATAGGGATAGGAATCTATATTATTTATTCTGCGTATGAAATTATTGTGGATGGTATCGAAATACTTTTAGATCGTGCCTTAGAGGGAGAAGTTGTGGCGCACATAGGTGAAATTATCTCTCAGCACCCTGAGGTGACATCCTATCACTGGTTAAGAACAAGAACTGATGGTACAACTAATTTTGTTGAGTTTCATATGGTTTTACGACCCAATATGCTATTGCTTGAGGCACACCGTATTGCAGATGAAGTTGAAGATAAAATTAAGCTTCTTGATCCGAAAAAGAAATGGGTGATCACCCCACATTTTGACCCTTACGATGATGAAGAGATGAATGATGCATTCTTACATGGAAAGTCCTTGATGGATTTGAAAAAGGTTACAAACTAATGCCAAGAGCTATCTATCTTCTTTCTCCCCTTTCCAAAGAAGATACGATATCTTTACCTATGATACAATTTAGGCTTGTAGCAAAAACGATTGATTTGTCTTCCTGCGATACACTCATGTTTACCTCTAAGCAAGCCGTTATAAGTGCAGAAAGTATCAATCCACAATGGAAAGATATCCCTTGCTTGGCTATAGGCACAGCTACAGCAAAGCAAATAGAAAATTTAGGGGGGAAGGTATTGTATCAACCTTCATCTTTTTATGGCGAATCACTAAGTCAAGATATTATTGAGAAGTTCCATGATAAAAAGATTTTATATTTACGACCTAAAGAAATTTCGTTTGATTCAAAAGCCTTCCTTCTCAAGTACAATATATATTTAGAAGAACAAATGATCTATGAGACACAGTGTAGGGTTTATACTGCAAATAAAAAACCTAAGAAAAATGCCATTATTATTTTTACTTCTCCTTCAACGATACACTGTTTTTTTAAAAACTTTGATTGGGATGAAAGCTATACCGCAGTGGTAATAGGTAAATCAACAAAAAGTCATCTTCCTAAAACTGTCTACTATGTGGTTGCGAATGAACCAACAATTGATGCCTGTATTCATAAAGCACATGAAATTTTACTCACTTCTAACACCAAATAGGTTATAATCTATTTAACCTAGGTGATGCGACCACTGTATTTGGGGTCTAACATTAATCTTAGTGGGACATGTAGTCTCTTTGTGTGTGGAAGTTTTCGTTTGAATCCATTTGTTTGGATGAGAAATCATCTCCTAAAAAGAGACTCTCTCCTGCACCGTTGGCTATTAGGGCCGACTTGAAGCAGAACGCACACCCGGGGCATTTATTAGCGGCAATCCTTGCACGCATAGAGCTTTGCAAAATGCCATCGACGAACAATGGAGTTCGCCTTCAAGCATTTTACAAAACTCTCTACGCACAATTATTACCACTACTAAAAGCACCGTAGAGTGAAATGGTTATTTTATATTCGGAGAAACAAATGGACGTACTGATATTAGGTGCAGGTGGTAGAGAATACTCTATAGGTTTGGCGTTAAGTAAAGATGAAAATGTAGAGAAGATCTATTTTGCTCCTGGTAATGGTGCAACAGATACTTTGGGAGAGAACCTTGCCATTTCTGACTTTTCTGAGTTGGCAGATTTTGTAGAGGCTAATGGTGTGGACTTAACCATTGTTGGACCAGAAGGGCCATTGGTTGAAGGTGTGGTAGATGTGTTTGAAGCACGTGGGCTTACGATATTTGGTCCTTCTAAAGAAGCAGCTCAATTAGAAGGTTCAAAAATTTTTATGAAAAACTTTCTGGCACGTCATAATGTCCCAACTGCTGCGTATATAGAAACAGATTCCCTTCAGGATGCCTATAAATTTATAGAAACCTTGGAAGCTCCTATTGTTGTTAAAGCAGATGGGCTTTGTGGAGGTAAAGGTGTCATCATCGCACAAAGCCACGATGAAGCAAAAAAAGCAGCTGGAGAGATGCTCTCTGGGAATTCATTTGGTGATGCAGGTACCAAAATAGTGGTTGAAGAATTTTTAGATGGTTATGAACTGTCTGTATTTGCTGTGTGTGATGGTGAAGATTATGTGGTGCTTCCAGCTGCACAAGATCATAAAAGACTTCTTAACGGAGATGCAGGTCCAAACACAGGTGGTATGGGTGCGTATGCCCCGACTCCTTTGGTGAATGATGAAATCTATAGAAAACTAGATGAACGTGTTATCATTCCTACATTAGAAGGCATGAAAGCAGAAGGTATGCCTTTTAAAGGTGTGCTTTTTATTGGTGTGATGGTTGTCAAAGGTGAACCTATTATCTTAGAGTATAATGTACGTTTTGGTGACCCAGAGTGTGAAGAGCTTATGCCACTTCTAAAATCTCCTGCTTCAGAACTTTTTTATAAAGCAGCTACAGGGGATTTGAAAAATGCTACAATTGAATTTTATGATAAATTTGCAGTAGGTGTGGTGATGGCATCTAAGGATTACCCTTATAAAAGTACACCCCCAGCTGAAATCATCATAGATGATATTTACCATGAAGAGTTAAATGAAAATGCACATATCTCTTATGCGGGTGTCACACGTGGGGATGATGGGAAACTCTATGCTAGTGGCGGGAGAGTACTCGTATGTGTAGGACTTGGTGAGAGTATTAAAGAAGCACAAAAAAATGCATATATGCTCGTAGGTCAAGTACATTTTGCAGGAAAGCAATGTCGTACAGATATTGCTTATCAAGCTTTATAGGTCTTACTCGATGGCTGAAAGTACTTTTTTGCCCTTAGCGAGTATGAAAAAAAGGATTTCATCCTTTGTGATAGATGATATTGTTGTTGCTCTCTTGTTACTTGCTATTTTTTATAATCAACTTATGGCAATAGCTTCACATCTTCCAAGTGTGATTACCCCTGAATCTATTGAAGTATTTAAAAATGAAATGAATCAATTCTCAGTAAATAATTTACTTTTGATTATTGCTTTAAAGGTACTGTATCATACATTCTTTGTGTGGCAAAATGGTATGACTTTAGGTAAGTATTTTATGAAAATAAAAGTGATTGAATTGGAAGCAAATGCAAAACCAACACTTTTCAAAGCTTTCTTTCGGGCAGTGGTAAGAGTGGGAAGTGAAGTACTCTTTTATCTAGGATTTCTTATGGCTTTTTTTTCTCCACTCAATCAAACTTTACATGATAAATTATCAGGCTGTGTTGTTGTAGATGTTTAGAATCACCTACTTATTTTTTTTGTTGCTCAGCATAGGAGTGATGCCTTTATATGCCTTGGAAAATAAAAGTAAGATAGAAGTCACCGCTACATCTTTACATACTACGAAAAACACTGTTTATGCTACAGAAGGTGTGGTAGTCCACTATGATAATTCTATGATTAAGTCTGTTTCAGCTAAGTATGATAAAGAGACCAAGTTATTGGTCTTAGATGGTAAAGTTGAAATGATAGGGTATCAAGGGAGTAAAGAACATACCAATCATATGGAGATACAGACTGATACCAAAGAGGTGCATTTTAAAGAACTTTTTTTAGCAAGTGAAAATGATGTATGGTTGATGAGTGATAAAGCGCATAGGTTAGATGCAAACTATACATTGGGACAAAGTATACTCTCTTCTTGTAGTGTGGATGATCCTATATGGCATATGGTTTTGAAGCAGGCTTTGTATGATAGTAACGAAAAATATATGAAAGTCTATGATGCCAAGGTATATTTTTGGGATATGCCAATTTTTTATTTTCCTTATTTAGGGTTTTCTACCCAAAAAAAAAGAACATCAGGTCTATTGTTCCCCCTTTTTGGATATAGCGCTAATGAAGGATTTATTTATGAACAACCTATCTTTTGGGCGATTAACCCCAGTATGGATATTGAATTTAATCCACAGATTCGAACGAATCGCTCTATAGGACTTTATAATACATTTCGTTTTGCAGACAGTCAATATTCTTCAGGACAGATACGGTTAGGATATTTTAAAGATTCTCAAGCATACAGTGAAAGAGAAAATACAACAGATCTCAATCACTATGGGGTTGAGTTTAATTATGCATCTTCGAATGTGCTTCGAAAATATTTACCGAGGGGTTACATAGACGGGCTTTATGTCAATACAACATATTTAAATGATATTGATTATTTGAATTTACAAAAAACGCATCTGAGTCATTTTGGATTAACCCCTCTACAAGAATCAAGAGTGAATTATTATTTATATAATAATACGCATTATACAGGAGTGAATACAAAGTATTTTATTGATACACGTAAAGAACATAATGATGACACCTTACAAATACTTCCTTCTGTACAGTGGCATAAGTATTTAAATCATTTTCTATGGAACAATCTTACCTATAGTATAGATACGCATTTTAATAATTATTTTAGAACTAAGGGAGCTACTTTAAGACAAGCAGAACTCAAAGTGCCACTAGAGTTCACTACTTCTTTTTGGGATGATTTTATCAATATATCTCTAGGAGAGGAGTTTTACTATAGTAAATTTTTCTTTGGTAATGGAACGTACCCCTATGACACATTTGGGTATTATAGCAATATTCACAAAGCAAAAGTATTTACTGATTTGACAAAAGCATATGATACGTTTATCCATGTCTTACAGCCTTCTGTTGAATATATTAAACCAGGGAATGAACGAGAAAACCCCATTCCTTTTGAAGATTTACTGACGGAGCAAAAGGCATTGTTTGCGGTGGGGTTGCCCGAAGAACAATACCGTATTGCTCTGAATCAATATTTCTATACGAAGAGTATGGGTTTAAAATTTTTTCAACGAATTTCACAAATTTACTATCCCAACAGAGATTATAAATGGGCTGATTTAGAAAATGAAATGCAGTACAATTGGAAACAATGGCGTTTTTATAATAATATGATATATTCTTATGAATTTGGTAAAGTGAGGGAGTCTTCTAGTAGAGTATCTTTACACAAGCAGGCATATAATTTTACCTTTGGACATAGTTATAAACAAAAACTTGCAGATGACGAAGATTCTTTTGTCCCTTCTAATGATGTGAGTTTTGATTTTGCTTATCAATGGAATAATAATATTGACATTGAAGGTGGTTTTACCTATGACATTACAGAAGCATCAAGTAAGCAATGGCGATTAGGTGGAAAATATCATCAAGATTGTTGGAGTGTTGCTGGCGCGCTACGGCAAGACATTACACCAAGACCTACGGGATTTACGAAAGAAAGTAGTTTTTATTTACAATTTAACTTTATCCCTTTTGGTGGGGTGGGAACAGGGAATGAAAAATGATGTTAAGCCCCTTAGAAGAGATAGAAAAAGCTTTAGATATATTAGGTTTACCTAAACTTATTAATAAAGAAGATATTCGTAGACAATACCATTTCCTTGCAAAGAAGAACCATCCTGATTTAGGTGGAGACAGGGAAGAGATGGAACAGATAAATGCAGCATATACATTTTTGATGAAGTATATAGAAGAGTTTCGTTATACTTTTGATGAAGAAGAAATCGCAAAACAATTTCCAGGAGCAGAACATGCCCAAAGATTTAAACCCTAACCTGTATTTTAAAGATCGTGAAGATGCTTCCATCCAGTTGATTGATACCTTACCTATTGAACTTCTTTCTCAGAATGAAACTGTGGTGATTGGTGTGAGTGAGGGAGGTGTTTACTTTGCCGATAAGATAGCCAAAAAAGTCAATGCACAGATGGATATACTTTTAACAGAAGCTATCCTTGCTCCAAATAACCATGAGTTGGCTATTGCAATGATATCTGAAACAGAAGAAGTAGTCATGCATAAAGCACTTATTGATGCCTTTGATATTAATGAAGACTATGTCTATAGCGAAGCACAGAGAAAATATGATGAAGAAGTACTCTCTTATGTATACAAATATCGTAAAGGCAAAGATCTTATCTCTTTGGAAGGAAAATATGTTGTTTTAGCAGATGAATGTATAGAGACAGGACTCACCATGATGGCGGCATTAAAGTCTGTTATTACAAGAGGGGCTAAAAATATCTATATTGCAACACCTATTTTAGATAGAGCTGTGTATCAAAATTTACTCACTGTTTGTGACGGTGTTTTTTGTCCTCATAAGATACAAGACTATATTTCGATAGAATACTACTATCAAAACTTTGAACCAATGACTTTTGAAGAAATTGAAGAGATTGTTGCGTTACATATGAAGAAACCCCATAAGGAAAATGAAATAAATGAATGAACAAATTATAGAGATTAATGTAAATAATCTTGAAGAAAAATATGCTTTTAATAAAGTAGCAAAGCAAGCTTCTGGTGCCGTTATGTATACACAAGGTAAAGCAGTGCTTATAGCAGCAGTTGCGATAGATGAAAAAGCAGTAGATGAAGATTTTTTACCTTTAACCGTGCAATATATGGAAAAGTCGTATGCTGCAGCTAAGATTCCTGGAGGGTTTATCAAAAGAGAAACGAAGCCAGGTGATTTTGAGACTTTAACTTCACGTATTGTTGACCGTTCATTAAGACCGTTATTCCCCAAAGGCTTTCACTATCCCGTAACGATTACCGTCATGGTTGTAAGTTCTGATGAAAGTGTAGATATGCAAGTTGCAGCACTTCATGCAGCCAATGCCGCTTTATTTGTCTCAGATATTCCTGTGAGTACATCTATCGCTGCTGTACGTGTAGGTACGCAAGGGGATCATCTAGTGATTAACCCAACACTTATTGAGCAGGAAAATAGCGAACTTGATCTACTTGTGGTAGGTTCAGGAAAAGATGTGGTTATGATAGAAATGCGTACTTTAGCAACGGAAGATGGAAATGGACAAAGTGCCAATGAATTTTCAGAAGATGCTTTAGTAGATGTAATAGCTATGGCAGCTGAATCTATTGAGCAAGCCACATCCACTTTTGTCACAGCCTTTACACCTGTCGTAAGAGAACCTTTATCTCTTGAATTGGCAGAAGATAAAGTCGATGAGGCACTTTATGCTTTTATAGAAAACAATTATGCACAAGAGGTTGAAAATGCCATTGCACATATGGCAAAATCAGAGCGTTCTTCAGAACTTAAAAAAGTGCGTACATCTATTTTAGCTAAACTTGAAGAAGAAGGTAAAGAAGCCGATAAAGAGCTGGTCTCTAAAGTACTTGAACGATACAAAAAGACGATAGTACGCGCTATGATACTTGATAAAAATATTCGTGCCGATGGGAGAGCGTTAGATGAAGTAAGACCTATCAGTATAGAAACAAATCTTTTACCATCGGTACATGGTTCTTGTCTGTTTACACGTGGACAAACACAAGCACTTGTGACGGTGACACTTGGAGATAAAAAAGATGCTCAATCCTATGAACTCATTACAAAAAGTTCTCAGCAGTATGAAAACTTTATGGTACATTACAATTTTCCTGGCTATTCTGTAGGTGATGCCAAGTTTATAGGTGCACCAGGACGTAGAGAGCTGGGGCATGGTAATCTTGGCAAACGTGCATTGGAACCAACTATACCATTAGACTATGATGGCAGTATCCGTTTGGTGTCTGAGATTTTAGAATCTAATGGTTCTTCTTCTATGGCTACCATCTGTGGTGGGGCATTGGCATTGCGTGCAGCAGAAGTTGAGACTACAGCACTTGTGGCAGGGATCGCTATGGGACTTGTAACTGATGGTGCTAAGTATGCAGTACTTACAGATATCATGGGACTTGAAGACCATGATGGTGATATGGACTTTAAGGTAGCTGGTACGGCAGAAGGTATTACCGCACTGCAAATGGATATCAAACTTGGCGGTATCGATATGACTGTATTAAAAGATGCACTTTCTCAAGCGAGCAAAGGAAAAAATCATATTTTATCATTGATGCAAACAGCAGCACAAGGCATTCAGACAAGTGATGCGCTTCCAAGTACAGCAAACTTTCACATACATCCTTCTAAAATAGTAGATATTATTGGAAAAGCAGGTACAACAATTCGTGAGATTATTGAAAAGTTTGAAGTTAGCATAGATCTTGACCGTGATGCAGGTGGAGTAAAAGTCTCAGGTGGAGACAAAGAGAAAGTAGCAGCAGCTAAAGCACACATAGAAAATATCGCTTCAACGCCTGTAAAACAACAGATGGAATACAAAGTAGGTGAGAGTTATGAAGGGAAAGTCAAACGTATTGTTGATTTTGGTCTTTTTGTAGAAATGCCAGACGGTTTTGATGCCTTACTACACATCTCTAAAGTAGCAAAAGAACGTGTAAATAATCTTTCTGAACGCTATAGTGAGGGTGATGACATCACTGTTGTTGTGATGGAGCAGAAAGGCAAAAAAGTAGAGTTAGCAACACCTGAATTTTTAGCATAAATTAAATCTAATTTGGTTATAATCTCGGCGTTTATAAAAAGTGATTAGTAGGGAAACAGCTTGCATTTATGTGGTTGTTGGCACTTTAAAAGTGTTTACGCTATCCGAACAGACTTTTAAGACAGTCGAAGAGACTCAAAACCTATTAATTTAAAGGATTTTAAAATGAAAAAGTTTTTCTTACTTTTCTTAGCACTTGGTGCTGTTGCTTTCGCTGGTGAAGACGGTGAATCTATGATTAAAGCATACTCAGTAGTTGCTGCTGGTGTTGGTCTTGGTCTTGCTGCTCTTGGTGGAGCTATCGGTA
>CAZQOC010000011.1:0-18081 GCA_964594745.1 uncultured Sulfurovum sp. | reverse complement strand
TCAATCGCTTGAAATTTGACTGTGTCGTATAAAGTAACGGTCTAGGAGGGAACCTAGGAATCGTTGAACTCACAGCCCCAACCATGACCCTTTTATCATTGATGAGCAATTCATCGCCATATTGGAGCTTTCTTGTGGGCACATTGAGATGAGAGCCGTCATAACTCCATTTGTCTTTTTGGTGTATGGGCGTTTGTAGTTTTCCACTGGTTCCTCCACTATCAACGATGACACTGTCTGGCAAACGAAGCATATGGGAAGGTTCGGGTGCGCCGCTAAGTGAAGCATCATCTACCCCTATGGCTTGAAATGTTTGAAAATGTCCATTAGAAAATCTCGCCGTGACATCTCCCAAATAAAGCGCTGTCGCATAGTTCACCCCTTGTACCCCTCGTACAAGCCCTAGTGATGCATCACTCATGTTAATCGTCGCTTCTGTAGAATTGACAGCCTTGTCCATGACCCAAACACTAGCTGTTGGATTTTCACTCACCAAAGCAAACCCTCTTGTCATAAACCCAGCAAAATAGCTCATGGCAAAGGTCACTAAAAATGCTGTAAAGCCGATGCCTGCAAAAAGTCCAAGGTATTTGGTTCTGTCATGCATGAGCATCTCTATGGCTATTCTAAACACTATTTATCCTTGGTTGTTTGCACAAACACATCCAGCATTTCCCCCACATAAAGAGGAAAGTCTGGACGCTTTTTAACCTTATACATCACTTGAAGAACTCTCGTGTCGGTCGCTTCTGTACCGAGTCCTGTCAAATTCTTTTTTGGTACAACCAGTGGAATGGTATAGTCGTAGGACAATGCGATTTTCTGCTTAGGATTCCCTCGTATAAACGCCACAGCATCACTCTTTGGCTCAAACTTCCACGCATCAAACTCATTGATATTGACCCGAATACTCAGCATATCGCTCCCCACCACCAAGGCTTTTGAGTTAGCATTAAAGCAAGAACCTTTGGTGATAAGTGACTGTAACACTACCCCATCAACAGGGGCAAATATTTTATATTGTTTTAAAAGTGCTTGAAGAGATGTGAGTTTTGTTTTTGAGAGTGTTAGCATCTCTTTGGCTTCATTGAAGGCATCCACTGCTTTTGCATACTTTTCATTGGTCACCATATGTGGCGATACTTTTTTGAAATTTTTAATGAGATCAAGCTGATGTTTGGCACTATTAAACTTTGACTGGAAAGCTTTTATCTCAGCTTTTAGCACAGGGATTTGTACTTTTTTTGCACTATCATCTATCTCAAAGAGTAAATCACCCTGTTTTATCTTGTCTCCACTTTGAACCATGACTTTTTTGATGACACCCTGAACCAAAGAGCCTACATAAATGTTTTGACTGTTGGCTTCTATCACTCCAGTACCTGCTATGAATGAGCGGTAAGGAAGTTTCATAGAGGGCAATACCTCACCCTGACTAGGTTTTCCCAACTCCGTATAATACATCATCCCCGCAGCAACACCCACCCCGACAATGGAGACCAAAATCAATATAAAAAAACTTTTCATGACATTTCAACCTTTATGATTTTTCCATCTTCCATATGAGCCATCCTGTCTGCATATTTATAGACTCTGTTGTCGTGTGTCACTACTATCATAGTAGCTCCTTTCTCTTTGGTCATTTTTTTTAAAAGTTCCATCACCACTTGACCTGATTTGTGGTCCAAACTACTCGTAGGCTCATCACAAATGACAATCTTTGGTGCATGTACCAAAGCTCTGGCTATGGCTACGCGTTGCTGTTGTCCACCACTGAGGTTACCCGGTTTTGTATCTGCTTTTTGTTCCAGCTCTACTGCTTTTAGCATCTCTCTTGCACTATGTAATGCTTCTGCTCTTTTGATCCCTGCTATCGTAAGAGGTAGAGCCACATTTTCTAAGGCAGTCAGTGAAGGGAGTAGATTGAAAGATTGAAAAACAAAACCGATGTTTTTACCCCTAAAGGCTGTTTTTTCTTCATGGCTCATGGTGGCTATCTCTTTGCCTAAAACCTTACAACTTCCACTGTCAAAAGGCAAAAGTGCTGTAATGGCAGAGACAAAGGTCGTCTTGCCGCATCCCGAAGGACCCACGAGCATTAGCAGTTCATGTTCATACACATCAAGCGTGATGCCTTGCAATGCCTTCACCTCAGCATCACCTGAGTTAAATGTTTTCACTACATCGTTACAGGAGATTATCACCCTACTCATAAATTTTTCCCGAAGCAATCGCATTAATAATCGTAGCTTCCAAATCTTTTTGCTGTCTCAAAGCAATCATCTGTTCTTTCACACCCAATGAATCAGTAAGTACCTGCAAGTAAGTATTAAAGTCAACATACTGCTTAAGGTAAGCTTCTTCAATGCTCTTTTCACTCTTTACATATGATCCAAGTGAGTGCTTCAGTACAGCAAGCTCTTTTTTGGCATTGACATAGGCTTGATGATGCATGATATATTCATTTTCTCTTTGAAGCTTAACCTCCACACTTTGGCTTTGACTACTAAGGGCAGCCACCTTTAATGCTTCTGCCTCCCTAAAATCACCTTGATTTAGTGGGATATGCAACCCCACATTCAACGAATAGTTATTCCCAAAAGAGGTAGGGTCATCTAACTGTTGATAGGCTATGCCCGTTGTGACTGTAGGGATATAGCTCTTTTCCATGCCCTTTGCCTGTACACTTTTTTTGTCAGCATCATAACGATTGATATCATAGCGTGGGTCATGTGCCAAAAACGCTTTTTTAGACCCTAGAAGCTTTACATGATGCAGTGAAGGTATGGGTTGATTAGGGACATAGAGTTTGAGCTGTTTTTTCATCTTGATGGCTTGGTTTTCTAAAGAGACTATTTGGGTTTTAAGTCTGCTAAGTGTATTGCTAAACCTTAGTACTTCAAGGTTGTTAATATCTCCATGCATCTGCAAAGTTTGCAATTTTTCATACATCTTGTGTTGCTTGTTAAAAAGTGTTTGATATAGCGCCTGTTGCTCTACAGTACGATGATACATCGCTACCATCGTTACAAGCGAGACAAAGAGGTGCTCTTTTTGTAAAGAGAGTGATGCTTTCTTTGATTGTAAGTCAAGTTGTAGCACCTCTATCTTATAGCTATTTTTACCAAAGACATCAAGCATATTGTTCAAAGAGAAGTCTGTGGTGTTAAACCCATGTTCTAAAAGTTTTGCACGGGTACGCGCATACCCCACATCAGCAGAAAAGTTAGCATACTGACTACTTTCTATGCCGTTTTGTGAGAGTTGGTTTGACTGCTTGTAGAGAGAATAGGTTTTATCATACTGTAAATGTCTCTCTGCCTCTTGAAAATACCCAAACATATTGGCATGAGCTGTAAGTGACAAGAATGAAATTATTGCTATTTGTTTTAACATTTTGTTCTCCTAATTTTTATAAAAAACACCATCTATCGCTTCCTTAAAAAGTGAAAAAACAACGGAATAATATACAGATTGATGACAATCGCAAAAAGCAATCCACCCATAATCGCTATAGCCAAATCCTGAATGATTTGTGTACCTGTTCCTATAGCTAAGGCGATGGGTAGCAGTGCTAAGGCATTCGATACCATGGTCATGAGTATCGGTTTTGCTCGAAGGGCTAAAGCGTCGAGTTGTTGTTCTATCTCATCGTCTCTTTTTTCACTGTTCATCTGATAAAAGTCAAAGATAAGTACATTGTTGTTGATGACAATACTGAGTACAATTAAGATGCCCATAAATGCCATAATGTCTAAAGGTTTAGACGCAAGAAACAATGCACCCAATACACCTGTAGTGGTTAAAATAAGTGCCATAAGTATGGAAAAGGCGATACGAAGTGAAGAGAAATGAAGCAATAATCCTATAAAGATAATGACAATAGCAAAAAGTATCACCAAACTCATCTCTTCAAATGACTTTTGTTGCTTCTTGTAAAAACCACTGATGTCTGTGGCAATGTTGTCAGGCAACCCTGCCTTATCTAGCGTGCGTTGTATCTTTTTAACCACACCACTCATGTCGTTACCTTTAAATCGTATGCCCAAAACACAAACTGGAGAGAGGTTGTAATGGGTGACCTCTGCGACTTTATGCTTAAAAGATATATTGGCTACTTCACTTAATGGAATGCTCTGTTTTAATAAAGGAGAATAGATTTTGAGTTTCTGTTGTAAGTAGACGATAGGGTCAATGTTCGGTCGACTCATAACGACTCTTACATTCGTGAGTTTTTCTCCATTTGCCACAGAAGCTACTACCTTTCCATAGTAGAGGGTACGTATCTGTTTACGTATCATACTCTCATCTATACCGTAGCGTGAAAGAGCGATACTTTTTGCCTTGATATTGATGGAAGGAGAGGCATACGATGTGAGGACATTTACCTCCTCAACATCTTTTATATCTCTTAGTTTCTTTTGTAGTTTATATCCCTCATGTATAATCCCATCAGGATCTGAGCCAAAAAGCATCACAGCAATAGGGGCATCAGCACCCATAATGTCGCCCAGTCTATCTTCAAGTACCTGCGATATACCTAATTCTACAATATTTGGGATTTGCTGCTCTATTTTGGCTCTTAATTCATCTATCACTTCAAAACTACTGCGTTTATGATGTGAATCAAGGGTCACCAAAAAATCTCCTTGATTGATGGGCTTGTTGAGTCCTCCTAATCCTGTACCAATACGCATTGTCCAGCCCTCTACCTCTTTAGTTGAACTAATGATTTTTCCTATCTGTTCAAATTCGCTTCGTGATTGTTCCAGTGTTATATCTGTAGGCATGACCAAATCCACAACAATGTTTCCCTCATCCCATTCAGGTAAAAATGTTGATGGTATGTGCAGATATAGATAGACAGACGTAGCAAGTGAAGCGATAATGATGGGTAGTGAAATCCATGAATACTTAAAACTTTTTCGTAAAAAACTGATATATCTATCAATATATGTTTGCATAAAATCTTCATGTTTACTCTGTTCTTTTGGAAGTGTAATATATGCTATGATAGGAGTCAAGAAAATTGCTATAAATTGGGATATAAAGTAAGTCGTAACTAAAACAATAGCTAATTGTTTAAAAAAAACGCCAACTATGCCACTGACAAGCAACAGAGGTATAAATATCAAAATAGATAGAATTGTAGCGACACCCATAATAGGTAAAATTTCACGAGAACCTTTTATTATAGCATCCCGTTTTGTTTCTCCTTTTTCGTAGTGCCTCTCTATATTTTCTATTACGATAAGCATTTGGTCAATTAGCCCTCCCATGGCTGCCACCATGCCACCAAGAGAGAAAATATTAAAATCAATCCCAATAAATTTCATCCCAATCATAGTGATGAAAAAAGTGATAGGAATGATAACCAATGCAGCTAAAGAAAGTCTAAATTTTCTAAGAAAGAAAAAGATAATCAATACTGCGATAAGTGAGCCTAAGGCTATGGCATCAATGACACTCCCCACTGCCTCTTTTATGAAATCTGTACCGTCATAATACTTTTCGATATGCATACCCTCTTTAGAGAGTTTTTTATTGAGTTCTTCTACCTTTTTATTGAAGGCATTTTGCACATCTATGGAGTTTGCACTGGGTTGACGAAGCAGGTTAAATACCAGAGAGTTTTTGTATCTGCTTGAAGCAGAATACTGTTTAATAGGGTTTTGTTTTTCAAGTAAAAGTGCAATATCAGAGAGTTTTATGCTCTTTTGATTTCCAATGTTAATGCGAAGAGAGAGTAAATCATTGGCATTATCTCTTTTCTGATTAAGAGATAAGATATATTGGGTATGCTTAGCCTTAATAAGCCCTAAAAAGTCTATGCTATTTTGTGCTTTCAGTTGTGTAGTGATGTTATTGATATCAAGCTTATAGGTCGCTATTTTCTTGCTATCGAGTACCAGTTTATATTCACTCCAAGCAGGAGATTTCATCTGTATGTCATAGACCCCCTCTATACCAAGCATCACAGGTTTGAGTTCATAGTAGAGCTTCTCTGTTAACTTTGCACGAGAGACATCATCGGAGCCTATGGCATAAATAGAAACGGGGTACATGCTCGGTGTTGCTTGTCTAATGGTTATCTTTGCATCTGGACTGATAGAATTTTTTATATCTGCCATACGCGCCTGAACCAACTGATAGGCAAGATAGGGATCTATGCTCCAATCAAAATAGAGATTTATCTCTGTTGAACCTACCGATGTTGAGGAGACTATCTTCTGTACATCTTGCACTGTTTTAAGTGCCTCTTCACTCGGTTTTGTTACAGTGTAAAGCATCTGAGATATGGGGGCATGACCATTATCTATGCTCACTTCAATACGTGGGAAAAAGATATTAGGAAGTACACCCTTTGGTATGGTATTGGACAGTTTATATCCTACCAATGCCAAAAGTGTTATTATGAGAATAATGGCTAGTTTATTTTTGAGAATATAGAGGTAAAAACCTTTTTTATCTTGTCTCATCATTTAATACTCACTTCCATATTGTCATGAAGCATATAGGCATTTTTGAGAACCACCTTGGCATCTTTGGAAAGCGTCTCTTTTATTAACGCTTTAGTTTGCATATCTTTTTCTATGCTTACAAAAGTGAGATGTGCTATGTTCTTTTCATCTAGCACATAGACAGCAGGATGGTTACCTTCCAAAACTATCGCCTCTTTAGGTATCAACAAACCTGTTGATTGTTTCAATATAATCTCTGCATCAAGTTGTAGATTGAGTGGCAGTTTTTCTTTGGGTTCTGCGATAACTTCTATAAGATTATTGGAGCTTTTTGGTAAAATAGAGATGATTGTAGCTGCACAATTTTTATAACTACTTTTCAAAGAAACAGACATTCCCTTTTTCACACCCACTATGTTAGAGGCATCTACAAAGAGTTTCACCACATTGTTCTCATCAAGTAGCGTGGCGATAGATGTACCATAACTTACATAGGTATTGTTAGGATTCAGATTGGTAAGCGTTCCCGAAGTGGGTGCAAGAATCTTTGCATTTTTCTCTTCAAGCAGGAGCGCATTGTACTCATTTTTTGTTGCTTCATAACGCTCTTTGGCTTGTGACAATGCTATCTTCTCACTCAAATAATTATTTTTAGAGCCTACACCCATTTTTAATTTATCATTTGTTGTGTTGAGTTTTTGTTTTTCTATCTTGACTTGATTTTCTTGTAAAATTAATTTACTGCGTAAGAGTTCTAGTTTCTTATCTCTAGGTTTATCTACAATCTGAGCTATCAATTCTCCCTTAGATACTTCAGCATTATTGGAAACCAAAAAATGCACTACACCTGTGCTTTTTACACTTATAAGTATTTCATTTTTAGGAACGATCACACCTGTAGCACTTAAACTAATACTCAAAGTTTCTTTTTTGGGTGCTATGGTACTTACTTCGGCTGATATGGCAAGAAGAGGCAGAACAGTAAAAATAAGCAGAGATATTTTCTTTAGCATTGCATCATCCTACTTGAACTGCTGTTCTAGTACATCAACCAAAGCCAAATCCATTGATGCCAATATCTTTATCATCTCTTTGTCTTTTTTAACGCTGGCATGTGCAAGCCCCTTAAGTAGTAAATCAAAAGCTTCTTGAGCATTCTTATCATGAATACCTTCTCGTATGGCTATCCAATCTATTTTTGCATTTGCTATACTAGTATAGAGGTGATTATAGTCGATATCTTTGGCAGTCAAACGTGATAACAGTTCAAAGCCCATACCATCCAATTTTTCTATATGTAATTGATTTTTAATATAGGTAGCATATTTAAAGTCATCTACTATACTTTCAAATAACTCTGTTGATACCAGTGCAATATTTGAGTTATTATGTGTATTAAAATCCTTTTTTAATTGTACAATTTTTGATGTAATTTTTTGATAGGTATCAGCAGACACAGATTGTTTCAAAATACCAGACTCATTTATAGATAGTATATTTTTATAACCTTTTTTCATTCCTGAAATGTCATTAGCCAATGCATATTCTGTCATATCTTCAAAAGGTGAAAGTACCTTATCTAAGAGCTTTAAAGCTTTTGTAGATATTACTTTTTTGTTTTTTGTATCAACTATAAGCTTGTGCTTTTGTATTTCATCATTTATATCAAATGCCATATTCGCAAAAAGTGAGGGTGTTAGCATAAAAGATGCAATAAGTGTGCTTTTTAATAAAGTTTTCATGTTCTCTCCGTATTGATTTTATGCAATACTACATCTATTAAATGAAATAAAAATGAAAATCTACAGCATCACCTCAAAACGACTCCCAATCCCTCTTTGTGACTCTATCTTTATTTCTCCTCCATGTAACATCACAGCATTAGAGACAATGCTCAAACCAAGCCCAAAACCTTGTATCTCTTTATTTCGTGAATTATCTGCTCTATAGAATCTATCTGTTATTTTAGGGAGATATTCTGCATCTATGCCTACACCTTCATCTTTGATGATGAAATGTACTTTTTCTTTTTTAAAAAGAGAGATATGGATATTGCAATGATTTGGTGTATATTTGATGGCATTGTCTATGAGGTTTGCGAAGATAGACTCTATGAGAACAGGATTTGCTTCTATGGTAATGGGTTCTATGGTGTCTATATGAAGTTTAAGCTTTTTCTCTTTAAGTGCTACTTCAAATTCATCTATGGTTGCGATGAGAAGGGCATCAAGACTGCATGCTTCAAAAGAGTGATGGATGTTCTCTTTGGTATATTTGGTCAAAAGAAGTAGTTGTGTCACCATCTGTTCCATCTGTTCACTCTGTTTTAAAATCACCTGCATACTTTTTTGATAAACCTGAGGTTCTCTAAGTTTTCGTAAACTTATTTCTATCTCTCCTTTGATAACAGTTAGAGGTGTTTTGAGTTCATGTGAGACATCACTGTTGAACCTGTCTAGTCTCTCTACCCCATCACTCAGCCTTTGTGTCATCGTGTTAAAAGAGTGTACAAGTGTCTTTATCTCATCGTCTTCTTTAGGAAGTGTAATCGCTTTTTTCATGTCATTTACACTGATGTTTTGAGTAGCTTCTGTGAGGTGTTGTATGGGAAGTAAAATTTTATCTGCCATTTTTGCAGCCAAAACAAGCAAAAGCAATAATAGCATAGGCACCAAAACCAAAAGTGTATCTTCAAAAGCATCTATTTTATTGTCAATCTGTTCTTCATAAACAAATATCACATAATCCTTGTCTTTATCGATATATAAAATATTGACAAAATCATGGTCACTGTCTTCATCAAAAATAAAAAACGACTCTTTTTTCTCCAAATACTCACGACTCTTTTTAAAATGATAATTGGCTGTTTGGGTAATAAGCCTATCATGTACGTCATACACTGCGACCTGATACCCTGAAAGTGTCGCGTCTGAAAGCACGGCTTCATGTTTAGGTAAAAGTTCAAGTCGTACATACTGGGCTATTTTTTGCACTTTGGTTTGCAATGTGGTGTTGATACTTTGATTTAAAAAATAATAAAATGCAAAACTAAACAAAGTCAGTAAAAGAAATGTCACTCCACCAAACCACCATAAAACTCTGTTTTTAAGCTTCAATCTTATACCCCAATCCTCGGAAACTCTTTATGAGTTCTTTGCCCAGTTTTTTACGCAGATTATAAATGGTTACCTGTATGACATTACTGTTGATATACTCTTGGTGGCTCCAGAGTTGTTCTTCTATCATCTCATTAGAAACCATACTGTTTATATGTTTCAACAAAAAAAGCAAAAGTTCATACTCCTTGGCTGTAAGATTGACCACTTTATCATCGCGTATAACGATTTTACTGTTGGTGTCTATCGATATATCTCTTATACTAACATGCGTTACACCTTTTGACATGCTTCGTCGATACAGTGCTTCCACTCTGGCTACAAGCTCTTCAAACGAAAAGGGTTTAGACAGATAATCATCCGCACCACTTTTGAGTCCAGAGACTTTGTCTTTTATCTCCCCTTTGGCGCTTAGCATAATGGTCGGGGTACTTATATTGTTCTCACGTAATGTGTGGATAATTTCTACCCCGTCTTTTGAGGGAAGCATCCAGTCCAAGAGTATGACATCATACGTATGCATCAAAGCCAAATACTCCCCCTCCGCACCATCAGTTGCACTATCTACCACATGACCATCTTCTTTAAAACCCCGTGTTAAAAATGAAAGTATATGTTTGTCATCTTCTATAATTAAAATTTTCATATTTTATTATACTCTTTAATCTCCCCACTCACTACATCTCGTATATAATAGTTCATCACTTTGTCAGGATACTTCTCTTTAAAGTGCCTATAGACTTCTCTATCTTTCTCCCCACTGTCACCAAACATGAACCACCTCATATGCGGATAGAGTCTGATAAGTCGTTCTATCTTCTCTGTCTTATATGTAAACTGGTCTGTTAAAGGATCCTTGTTGTCTCCATGTGCTTTTTTAAGTATGAGTGTATGCTTGGGGAAATGATGAAAATCTAAAAACCCTTCAATAGGTGTAAAAAGTTGTTGAGGAGAACCCGAAAGTATAAAAAGTGTACTGGGTGTATCGTTTGGATTTTTAGAAAGTATTTTACGAAACCGTTCTAGCATACCAGGTACCAACACTCTTTGTTTGTAGTTTTTAAACAGCGTGTTCTTTGCTAGTTCCATTTTATCTGTTACCTCAGAAATGATCAACGTATCATCAAAATCAGATATAATCCCTACGAGCTTTTGATCTCCAATAATCGTTGCCAAAGTATGATGTACATAGGCATTGTTTTCAATCGTTAAGCCTACATCTATATAGCCTGCTTTCACTGCTTTGTCTAAAGTAATATTAAATTCAAAATACCCTTCATCATCACCTTGTACAGAAAATGTTTCACCTTGAATGCTGGCAATAATCTTGGCATCTGAAATCTCATTACTTTCGAGTTGTCTTACCCGCCTCCAAACATTGGTGAGCCAACCATCCTCATAGCTCACTTTCTCAAACTCTTTTTTATGTAACATTCTTCCCTGTATAAAAAGATGATGCTTATTTCCATAAGTATTGTAGACCTCTATATTGTCTTTGGCATAGACAGAGATAGAGATAAGCATAAAAAGTGTAACTGCCCATAAAAACGTTTTATACATTCTTTTTTGCTCCACCTAATACCAGTAAATACACCACAAACATCACTCCCATACCTGCCAAAGAAAAAAGTATGGCATTTTGGGCATCAAAATGTTTCCATATTATACCCGTTACTAACGCACCCAATGCAGCAAAAAGTGCTACACCCCCGTAGAGTATGCCATATACTGTGCCCTTATTGTGTGCATGGTCTGAAATGTAGGCACGCAAGGCATTGAGACTTCCTACGATAAATACACCCAAGAATACAAAACCTATCACCACTAAGTTAAAGTACAAACTTGCTGTGGCTAAAAGCCCAAAAGCAAAAGAGAGTGTAAGTATTTTTTTGGCGCCTATCGCGTCTATTTTTACCCCTAGATAATAACTCAGCACTGTTTGCGTAAGGTTAAGCAAGACCACCAACAGCGGTATATACTCTGTAGCTATACCCACTTCTTTGGCTTTGATGAGAAAAAAAGAGTCATTGAACATAAAGAAAACAAACCCAAAATAGACACATAAAATAGGCAAAAGTCCATAATCCTGTTGCAGGTCAAATCTCTTTTGTTTGGTTTTGTATGGAGCATCTTTTACAAAAAATATCACGATAGCCACAGCCATCATCCCAGGGATGAGTGTCATAGCAAAAATATTTCTAAACAAAGCTTCACTCTCACCCAGGTAAAAAAGCAGAGCAAAAACGATAAGACTTCCCATAAGCTCCCCGGCAATGTCCATCGTTTTGTGAAACCCAAATGTTTTTCCGCTTTTGCCCTCACTATATGCAGAGATAAGTAAGTCTTTGGTAGCAGAACGAACCGCTTTACCTACCCTCTCCACTCCTCGCAGTGTCGCCACACTCTGCCACGAAGCACTCACATAAAGCATAGGCTTCGTTAGCGCAGAGATCAGATATCCTGTCACCACAAAAGGTTTAACCACCTGATACCTGTCACTCAAATACCCAAAGAGCACCCTGAACGCATAAGAGATGAATGTGGCTATCGCCACTACGTACCCAAGCTTATCTACCCCTTCATGTAGTGTATAAACGATAAAAAGCGGAAGGATGGAAGTCACCATACTGCTCGCCATATCTGTAAAAAAGCTTACTAAACCTAGAGCTACAATGTTTTTATTTATCATGTTTATAGTTTACTCTTTTTTACCTATATCACTTATATGATTCCATTTTAAAGGTAATATTATATTGAACCCTCTGATAAAATCCTCTCGAAGGCTTCTGTTATCTCTTCAGCCTGTACAAGTCCCTCTAAAAATATCTCTCCATCAAGTGTTAGTGTAGGGTCATGTACAACACCTTTTCCCACTGCTTTAAGTGTGTCATACTCAAAAGTAAATTTCACACGTAATGGCAGATGTTTGATCGCACAGCACAAGCGTTTGGAAAACTTTGCTGTACTGACTTTATCTCCATATAAAACAGCATGAAACAACGGATATTGGTTTTTTTCCGCATTAAGGACTTCTCCCTCATGCATCGTGTGGCAGGCTTCATTCATGGGATGCTCCCTTACATGAAATAACTGATTTATCATCCTCTCTGTCGTATTCACACTGTAACGTAACATGGTCTATATTGAATGAGTGATGCAATGTCTCTTCAATCGTGTCAATCACTTTTCCTACTTTTGTAAGAGGGAGATCTTCATTGAAATCCAAATGTGCCTCAAAGTTAATACGGTGGTCATCAAGTCTCCACAGGTGAATATGATGGATATTTTTTATCTCATCTATGGCATTCACTGTCCCCACAATCTCATCTATATCGATGTCGTGTGGTGAGAACTGCATCAAAATACCTATAGATTCTCTGACAATTTCAAAAGATGCCCAAAGAAGATAAAACGCAATAAGCATGGAGACCAACGGATCAATCCAAAAAAGTGAATAATAATACATCAGTACCCCACCAACCACAACAGCCACCGATGTCATAATATCGGTAAGCAGATGCAGATAGGCAGCTTTGACATTCATACTCTCTTTAGCATCTTCTTTGACGAGCAAAACGCTTGCCGCATTGAGTACGATGCTCAGTAGCCCCAGTCCTATCACCCAAGTTGAATGAATGGCTTTAGGGTGATAAAACTTTTGAAATGCTTCAATAATAAGAAAGATACCAATACCAATGAGTACAGCCGCATTAAAAAGTGCAGCGATGATCTCCGCTCTTTTGTATCCGAATGTACGTTCTTGTGTCGCAGGCTTTGCTGCTAAGCGATTTGCCCACCAGGCAATGACTAGAGCAAACACATCACTAAAATTGTGCATAGCATCACTCAATAGAGCAAGTGATCCAGACAGTATACCTCCTATAATCTGTGAGAGTGTGATGATGACATTTAAAATAATGGTTATAAACAGATTTTTGCCACTCACTGCGTGATGATGTTCGCTCATTTTATCTCCCTTACATTTCTTTTAGATGATAATTAGAAATTATCAAATTCTTCTTGTTCTTTGAGTTCCTGAAGTCTTTGTAACTCCTCTTTACTCATCATCATGTTGGTTACTTTCGTTTTCATCATTTTTCCAAAATGTGTACGTGTTTCTAGTTTAGTCATGTATGCGTAAGTTCCATACCCCATCAAGGTAACAGTAGTTATCAAAATAACCAATTGTGCAGGATTGAACTTCTGTACAGGGTCTTTAGTCTGTATCTCACATACCCCACCTGGACAGTACATAGGGTCTTTTCTTTTGATCCATGAAAATATCTTACATCCCAGACAGATGGAAAAAGCAGATTCAAAAAAGAGTAGTGCCATACAAAGAAGACAGACCAAAACCTTAATAGGATTAGGTTGAAAATCTATCACCAAGTAGTAGAACATTGGGTAAGCAAGTATCAGTCCCAACATCCATGCAAAACGTTTTTGCGCAGCACCTACATACTCTGGTGTCTGATTTCGTACGAAAAAACGTCCTAGCAGTAAGCTTGGTGCGTATCTGGGTTGTATCACCCGAATGGTAAAGTCAATGGCAAAAAAGGTCACAAAAAACTCTGAGAAAACAGCTGTTCCCATCATCACCCCATTAGTAAGCCCTATAAAGGCTCCTATAAAAAGGATACCTGCTGCTGCTCTTGCTTCTCGTTCATTCAACACAGGCACTTCATAGCCTGGTACCTTTTCGCCATAAGTGAAAAATTCTTTTAGATTCACTTTAATACCTCATTTATTGGATTTGTTTTGCATTATACTTTTTTAGCTCTTACATTAGGATTCCTTCAAATTGACTACATTTATTGTCATAATCAAAGAGGAGAAATGGACTAGAAATAATTTAAGAGAAAAAGGGGATTTTAGGCAACGAAATAAACTTCATTGCCTAAATATAAGAATATATTAAAGTTGAGGACCAGCCGATGCAAAATCAAATTCTCCACCGTTGTCATCATAACGGTGGAAATTTTCTTGGAACATACCTGCAAGCTTAGCAAGCATAGCATCATACTCTTCTGTATTTTCCCAAGTCGCTCTAGGGTTAAGCACTTTATTGTCTTTAACCCCTTCAAGCGTTTTAGGAATTTGAAGATTGAACATTGGAAGAGTATCAAACTCTGCATCATTGATAGAACCACTTAAAATACCATCAATACATGCTCTTGTATCTTTAATACTCATACGTTTACCAGTACCGTAAGGACCACCTGTCCAACCTGTGTTGACAAGGTAGACATTTACACCATGCTCATCTATCTTTTTACCTAGAAGCTCTGCATATTTTGTAGGGTGTAACGGTAAAAATGCTTCACCAAAACATGCAGAGAAGGTAGCCACAGGCTCAGTAATCCCACGCTCAGTACCAGCTACTTTTGCAGTATATCCTGAAAGGAAGTAGTACATTGCCTGTTCTTTTGTAAGTTTAGAAACCGGAGGCAGTACACCAAAGGCATCCGCAGAGAGGAAGATGATATTGCTTGGGTGACCTGCTTGTAAATCTTCTTTATGGTTTTCAATGTGTTCTATAGGATAAGAGACACGTGTATTTTCTGTTTTAGAACCATCCGTATAGTCTACTTTTCCTGTAGCATCAGCGACAACATTTTCAAGAAGGGCATCTTTAACAATGGCACCATAAATTTCTGGCTCTGATTTAGCATCAAGATTGATAACTTTCGCGTAACATCCGCCTTCAAAGTTAAAGACACCATGGTCATCCCAACCATGTTCATCATCACCAATAAGCGCACGTTTAGGGTCAGTAGAAAGTGTGGTTTTACCTGTACCAGAGAGTCCAAAGAAAAGACAGACATCGTCATTTTTACCTACATTGGCAGAACAGTGCATAGAAAGTTTACCTTCTAGCGGTAACCAGTAGTTCATCATAGAGAAGATACCTTTTTTTAGCTCTCCCCCATACCATGTACCACCGATAATAGAAATATTCTCTTCCACATTAAATACCACGTATACATCTGAGTTGAGACCATGCTCTTTGTAATTTTCATTCACTGTTTTACATGCATTGTATACAGTAAAATCTGGTTCAAAGCTTTCTAACTCTTCTTCTGTAGGACGGATAAACATATTCTTCACAAAGTGCGCCTGCCATGCTACTTCTGTAATGAAACGTATCGAACGTTTAGATGCAGCACTCGCACCTGTATAGACATCCGTAATATAAATATTTTTACCTGAAAGTTCTGTCAGTGTAATATCGAGCAGTTCATCATAGATTTTTTTGTCGATTTTCTGATTGACATCACCCCAAGCGATATTTTCGTTTGATGGTGCCTGATCTACAAAATATTTATCTTTTGGACTACGCCCTGTAAAGATTCCCGTATCACACATTGCTGTGCCTGATGTTGAGATTTTACACTCTCCACTGTTTACTTCGTGCGCTTGCAACTCGTCATAACTTAAATTGTAATATACATCACCGATGTCTTTTAATCCCAGTTTGTCAAGTCCGTTGGGCGTTTTGGTACTCATGATATCCTCTTCTTATTTAATATAACGCGAAATGAACAAAGTTCATTTTCACTACGCTAACTCTTAGTTTTCTTCAGCAGAAAGCTCATACGACTAGTCGTATATGACGTATAGTTTAATGCTAAAGATTTCTTAAAGCATAAATCAAAAAACAAATGTTTTCTGATTTATACCCTAAATGAGATAAAAAAAGAGAAGTGAAAAAATCCACTTCCCTTTTTATGCTATTTAAAGATAGAAAGTAACACACCTGCTGCAACGGCAGAACCGATAACACCAGCCACGTTAGGTCCCATCGCATGCATAAGCAAGATATTTCCAGGTTTCTCTTCAGAACCCACTTTCGATGCAACCCTCGCTGCCATAGGTACAGCAGAGACACCTGCCGCACCAATAAGTGGATTGATAGGCTCTTTTGAAAATTTATTCATCACTTTTGCCATCAATACACCTGCAGCAGTACCTGCAGCAAAAGCAAGCAGACCAATAATCATAATTCCCAATGTCTCAGCCACAAGGAACTTGTCTGCCTGAAGTGTCATTCCTACACCAAAACCAAGGAAAATAGTGACAATATTGATAAGAGAGTTTTGCATCTCATTGGAGAGTCTGTCAACCACACCTGACTCTTTTGCAAAGTTACCAAATGCAAAAGAACCCATCAATGGTGCAGCATCAGGAAGCACCAATGCAATCATCATAATGACAACCAATGGGAAAATAAGTTTTTCAAGCTTATTGACTTTTCTTGTTGTTTTCATGACAATTTGACGTTCTTCTTTACTTGTCAATGCTCTCATGATTGGAGGTTGAATCACTGGTACCAATGCCATATAAGAGTATGCCGCAACCGCAATGGCACCCAACATTTCAGGAGCAAGAGCAGAAGCGATAAAAATAGATGTAGGACCATCAGCACCACCAATGATACTAATCGCCGAACATTGTTTTAAGGTAAAGTCAACCATACCAGTGTATTGAGAAAGTGCAGCAGCACCTACCAATGAACCAAAGATACCAAACTGTGCAGCACCACCAAGCAGTGCTGTCTTAGGGTTGGCAAGGAGTGGACCAAAGTCTGTCATCGCCCCTACACCCATAAAGATGAGTAGTGGGAAAAACTCATTTTGTATACCCATAGAGTAGATAATTCCAAGCATATGTCCCGGTGCACTCATATCGGCAATAGGAATATTGGCAAGTAATCCACCAAATGCAATAGGAAGAAGAAGAAGTGGCTCAAAGCCCTTTGCAATCGCTAAATAAAAGAGTACAAAGATAATAAGGAACATAATAACACGTCCCCAGCTCTGCGCGAAGAGAGACATCTCTACACCCTGACCATTTTTAAGTCCTTCTTTAGGGTTAACAATAGCATCCAGTCCTGTTGTATGAAAGAAAGACTCTATCAGTCCAACAATACTTTTTTCTTCGTAGGTTGCTTTTTCTTCTGCAATGAGCTCTTTTTGTGTCTTAAAGACTGTGGCTCCTGCATGTTCATTTGCTGTTGCTACATTTGTAAAAAATGCAAATACAAACAGCAAGGAGAGTAAAAGTTGTTTGAGCTTCATGCTTACTCCATTGTGGCTAAAAGTTGGGCGTCTGCAACTGTGTCGTTTACATTTACATTGATAGAAGCAATAGTACCTGCTTGTGGTGCAGCAATGTCAATTTCCATCTTCATCGCTTCAAGAATCATAATAATATCCCCTTCAGCAACTTTGTCACCTGGGTTTTTAAGGATTTTCCATACGTTACCTGGTGTTTGAGAATTAATATGCACTGATCCTTCTCCTGCAATGACTGCTGAAGGTGTAGCAGCCTCTGCTACTGCTGTTGCCGGTGCAGCAGGTGCAACTTGAATATCACCCTCACCCTCTGCTACTTGAACACTATATTGTTTACCATCTACTACTACTGTATAATTTCCTGCCATTTCACTATCTCCACTACAATTATTTTTACCTTTTCTTACCATGAGAGGGCCTTCACCCTTC
>CAZQOC010000010.1:0-18109 GCA_964594745.1 uncultured Sulfurovum sp. | reverse complement strand
CACAGTGTTATGAAGAAAAAGGACTCACTGCTTTAAGTGAAGAACTCTCTAAACTCGAAGCAACATATGAAGAAAAAACCGAAGCGTACTTAGAAGTTTTAGAAATTTATGAATCTTTACAAACGTGAAGCAGTTCACGTTTGCTTAACGGTTTTGCCTGTGCGGGTCGCTTTGCTCCACCGCTTCGGTTTCGAACCTATAAACGTGAAGCAGTTCACGTTTATTTAACGGTTCTCACCAATAAATTACAACGGAGCGTCTGCCCCAGCGTAGTGCTCTTTGTCGATTGACACCCATATAGATATCAATACGTTTTCTAAAACGCTTATTCATTTTATCTCGCACTACATAATAGCCTCGTAATCCACCTATACGGACACGTGAACCATTATCTAATCCATATCTAGTCAATAAGTCACGAGAGACTGCAATAATTTTCATACCAGGTCTTATACGGTTATTCCATGCAGCAAGAAATGGTGTTTTATCGGTTTGTCCTCTATGAGAACTGTAGGCTGTTGCTGTCACACGAAGCTTATGTTTACCAAAGCCTCGAATCATTTTTACTTTTCCACGATGACTAAGCTTTCTTTTTTTAAGCGCTGCTTTAATACGTGCTTGTTTTTCTTTCTCTAATTTTTTCTTTTTTTCTGCAAGTCTCTTTTTTTCTGCTTCTATCTTTTTCAACACATAAGGTAAAGGCAATACAAGCTTTTTACCTTCACGTATAATCGCATTGGATTTAATATGATTAAGACTCACTAAATCCTTAGGGGATACTTTAAACTTATGTGCAATAGATAACAATGTATCCCCTGCTTCAATAGTATATTCTCCTGCCGAAATGGCATCAACCATCTTTTGAGGAAGTGGTATCCTAAACTTTTGCCCTATATGTAAAATGGCTTTTGTATCTAAATGATTAAGTGTGCGTAGTTCAGAAGAAGTACATCCAAATTTATTAGCAATTTTACCTAATACATCACCACTCATAACATGATAAACACCATAAACTTCTTTAGGAGACTTTATTGGGAGTGGATGCGTCTTTTTCACCTTGGGGAGACTTACAATTTTATTTTGAAAAGTCTCTTGTATCCTCGGAATATTACGAATTTTTTCTTTCACTTTTTCTTCAGAAATAAGTTCTTTAACGATATTCACATTTAAGGATTCTTCTTTCGAACCTTTAAAGCGTAAAGAATCTTCAACCTTGACATACTTTTCTATCATATCCGATACAGATATGATTTTTACTTTTGCTTTTTTAGGGATAGGTAATGTCTTGGAAATAATGAGTTTTTTTCTATCAATATCATAGACTACTTCTTTTGCTCTAATAAGTTTTGAGCCATACTGATTACACGCTAGAGTACTTCCTGTCACCACCCTACAATCAACAATTTTCTTCGCAAAACCAAACTCTGTAATAATAAAGGGGATAACCAAATATGCTAAATAACTTCTCGACATTACGTTATGCAAAACTATAAAAAGTTTAACATCTCTCCTTTAATAGATTCTTTTTCAACTACCACGGTGTGTTTGATAGGCTTATTAAATAAACCTTCTATCATTTTAGGTACAGAGAGATTGGCATGTTCACTTACCCATTTAAGGGCTTCTATATCACCATTGACATCTTTTCCTAATGCATGGGCGACAGCGGGTGAAAACTTAGTCCATTCTGCAGTAGAGTAAACTACTGTCTTAAGGTTAATCTCACGTAAATGCGCATAAGCTCGTATACAAGTAGCTGTATGAGGATCCATAATATAGCCATTTTTTGCATACATACCTATCACCGATTCACATTCAAAGTCATCTGAAAAAGAGGCATCAAAATCTTCACGAAGTGATACTAACTCTTCGCCTGTAAGTTGAAATTTACCATCTTTAGCCAAATTATCCATTAACTCTTTTGTACGTTTAGCTCCAAATTTATCAAACATAATACGTTCAATATTCGAAGATTTCAAAATATCCATTGCTGGGGATTCTGTTTGTATCAAAATACGTGAATTTAAGTCATATGTACCCGTGGTTATCCAATCTGTCAAAATATTATTCATATTTGAAGAGATAAGTATTTTTTCAATAGGCAACCCTGCTTTTTTAGCATAATATGCCCCTAAAGCATTACCAAAATTACCAGAGGGAACTACAAGATAAATCTTTTCTCCCATTGTAATAGTTTTATTACGAACCAATTCTAAATAAGCATGGATGTGATAAATAATTTGGAAGATAATACGACCAAAATTTACAGAATTGGCTGCAGAAAGTTTAATACCCCTGGCATGAAGTTCCTCTTTAAAATCATCTGATGCAAGTAAATCTTTTAATGCATTTTGTGTGTCATCAAAGTTACCTTCTACTCCTATCACTTTAAGATTTGGAGCATCTTCTGTTACCATTTGTAATTTTTGGACATCTGATGTACCACCATCAGGATACAGACATGCAACTTTCACACCTTCTTGATTTTTAAATGTTTCAAGCGTTGCAGGGCCTGTATCACCAGAAGTTGCAGCCATAACAAGATACTGCTCACCTCTTTTTTGTGCCAATTTACTTAAGATATAACCAAAAGGCTGTAACGCCATATCTTTAAAAGCACGGGTAGGGCCATGATAGAGTTCAGCAACAAAGCAATCCTCTTCTATCTGAGAAAGAGGTACGGGATTGCTTGGATCATCAAAAGCATCATATCTACTTAATGCTTCCGTAAGAATTTTAGTTTCTATATCAATCCCAAATGATTCTAAAAAATCCAATGCCAATGTTTTATAATGACTTGTAAGATGTTTATCTAAAAATTTTTGATTAATCGCGGGAAGTGCTTCTGGTACATAAAGCCCACCAAAACTAGCACTTGGGCTAAGGATTGCCTCGGAGAAAGATACACTTGATGGTTTACTACCATCATTACCTCGTGTCTCAATAAATTGCATATACTGTCCTGTTCTGTGTAATTAAATAATAAGATATTATAACTAAAAAAACTGACAAAGAGTGTCTTAATTTAAGATTCGGTTAATGAAGATTCATAATTTAGTTTGATTAGTAACGAAAGAGAAAGGATTGAATAAGCATTTAGTACTATGGCATAGTATTACTCATGTTCATTAAGTATATTTAGGGAAAAAGAATGTCAACCAACACAAGTTACATACACCATAAATACTAAATACAAATTAATAGAAGAAAAAAGGCTATGTGCACATAGCCTCGTACATCTCTATTGGTAGTCCGACTTTCTCAGAGAGATTCTAGACTTTCCGTATCCACCTCGCGGTGAATTTGGCTTTTTCAATACAGCATATACTGTATTCCGAAGTATAGTTACTTTATTCTTAATTTAACTTAAAATATTAATAAAATTTTATAATTCTATACAAGTTCCCACACCTGAACTTGTAAGTATTTCCAAAAGTAAAGAGTGCTCAACACGTCCATCAATGATATGTGCTTTTTTCACACCACCACGCAAAGCTTCTATACATGCATCTACTTTAGGTACCATTCCTCCCTGAATTGTTCCATCAACTTTTAATGCTTCTGTTTTTTCTATGCTGAGATTAGTGATGAGTTGCATCTCTTTATCAAGCACTCCAGGGGTATCTGTCAAGAAAAGTACCTTCCTTGCTTCCATTGCCACAGCAATTTTACTAGCAGCCAAATCAGCATTAATATTAAACCCAGGATGTCCTATGGTACTGCTGCCCGCTATAGGTGCAATCACAGGGATAGCTCCATCTTCAATAATATTATTCACTATCTCAGGATTTATATGTTCAATATTTCCCGTGTATCCAAAGTTTTTAAAATCTTTTGGCATTCCTTTTAAGAAACCACCATCTTTACCAGATATCCCTATGGCCTTACTACCGTGGTTATCAAGAAGGGAGACTATTTCTTTGTTTATCTCTCCACTGAGTACCATTTCAGCGATACGCATCACCTCTTTGGTAGTGACACGCTGTCCATCTACAAATTTTGTTTCTACGCCTAAATCAGAGAGTAAATTGGTAATACTTTTCCCTCCGCCATGCACAACAATAGGTTTCATACCTACAAGGTGTAACAACACGATGTCTTGAGCAAACTCTTCTTTAAGATGATCACTTGTTTGTGCCGACCCTCCATACTTAATGACTATCTTTTCATTGGCAAATCGTTTAATGTAAGGCAGTGCCTCAAGTAATGTTTTGACAACATCTATATTATTACGCATTCCTATATCCTTCAACATACGCATCTACTTGCGTCCATATCTCATTTTTAATCTCTAATTTTAACTTCATTTCCGAGATAGGTAACTTAAAATCTTGCATCTTTACCTTATCTTTTGAAGTACAAAGTATGGAAGTTGCTTGATTTTCTTCTAATATTTTTTCTAATACTGCCTCATTAAAATAGGCATGGTCATCATAGTATATTTTTTGAACAACATTTTTCGGCAAATAAGCATCTAACCGTTTAGGATTAGAAATGGCAGTGACGAGTACCATTTTGTCACTTGTATTCTCTATGGTGACAAGCCTTGTAAATGCTTTACCCTCTTTTGCAATAATATCTGCATGTCTACGGGTACTCATAAATTCTCTAAATGGTCCAGAAGGAAAAGTGTAATAGTTTTCAATCTCTAAAGGTTCTAAAAGAATATCAAATTTCTCCAAGTCTACTCTGTTAAAACCATCATCAAGGACAATGACTTTTGCGCCATACTTGATGGCAAGCGCAATGGCACTTTTTCTATCTTCACTTACTATCACAGAAGCATTCGGTAATGCTCTTGCCATAAGCATAGGCTCATCGCCACTTTGTGCAACATCTACAAGTAAACTGCCTTGCTTACTTACTTCAATAAGTCCTCTGCTTTGACGACCATAACCTCTAGAAATAACAGTCACATCTTTAAACCTAGATGCCAAAGCTATCACAAAAGGTGTTTTACCAGAACCACCTACAATCAAGTTCCCCACAGAAATGATAGGCACACCAAACGAAATTTGTTTAGCATATTTTCTACGCAACCACATGCCAAACCCGTACATAAATGAAAAAGGAAGTAACACAACGATGATGGGATAATGATACCACTTAGGTGTAAAAAACATCTGCTCAAAAAATGCTTTCATCTGCACTCCTTTGCCCCAAGTTTCTTTATCTCAACACAGCTAAAACCTGCCTCTTTTCTAGCCTCTACATTGACATAAGGTCTATGTTTATCTAGTAAATTATACCGTTGAAGTATCTCAAAATAGATATCTTCACTTTTATTTTCTTTTTCACAAAGATATTTAAACCACCTATCACCTTTAAGTACATGATCTATCTCTTCCTCATAAATAATGTTGAGCATTTCTATGAGTTTTGCTACCATAGGTATTTTACGTTTATTCTCTAGTTTTTTAATAATTTGGGGACTCACATCAAGTCCAGAAGCCTCAAAGTATCGAGGAATGATTGCCATACGGTCTAATATATCATGTGTCGTTTTATGGGCAGCATCAAAGAGTCCAGAATGCACAGGAAAATCTCCATAATGAAACCCCAATTCTTCCAACAAACCATTAAGCATTTTGAAATGACGTATTTCATCACTCGCTACTTCCAACCAATCTATTTTATATTCTATGGTCATTTGGGGGTAACGATACACCGCATCTAGTGCCAAGTCTATCGCAGAGTATTCTATATGCGCGATGGAGTGCACCAGTGTAGCTAAACCTTCTGGGGTATCAAAGTCTTTCCTTACAGGTAAATCTTTAGGAGAAACAATAGTAGATTTCTTAGCATATGAAGGTTCTGAAAATATCTTTGCTTCAAACTTTTCTTCTACACACATCTCATTGTGCCTACAATAGTCTAAACATTGAGCTGTTAAAGTCTCTTTTAACACTATATTATCACTGAGAATAGCTCTCTCTAACACTTCATATATATTCATAAGAGATTATATAGTAGACTTCTTTTAAAACTCATTGACTCCAGAAGGAAAATCATGCAAATCAAAATACAACCTATGGGAGCTACCCAAACCAACTGTTATATTGTCACAGTTGACAACAAAGATTTCATTATTGATCCTGGTATGGGTGCAACCAAATGGGTGTTAGATAATGTCACTCACCCTGTAGCCATACTCAACACACATGGACATTTTGATCATGTGTGGTCAAACCAAGAACTAAAAGATGCGCTCAAGATTCCTCTTTATTGCCCTAAAGGGGATAGCTTTATGCTTCAAAAATGTCCTCTAGGACAACCTACCCCACCCAGTACCCCAGACTACGAAGTCGTAGGCGATGAAACTTTAGAAATAGCGGGTGTACAAATACACTACAAACTTTTTCCAGGACATACCCCAGGGTGCAGCATTATTCAAATCAAAGATGTCTGGTTTTCTGGAGATTTCCTCTTTCAACAGAGCATTGGAAGATGGGACTTCCCTTTTTCATCAGCAAAAGCAATGGTAAAAAGTTTAGAAAAAGCGATGAAGGTGGAAGAAGACTATACTGTTTACCCAGGACATGGACTAAGTACGACCCTAAAAGCCGAACAAAAAGTGATGCCCTATTGGATAGAACAAGTCAAAAGAACTATCTAATACGAGAACTTGTATCCTCGACGACGTACTGTATGTATCACTTGGAAACCAAGAATACTCTTCAAACGTTTACGAATTTGGTTAATCGCTACTTCAACAGTATTGTCACTCACATACTCAGGTTCTTCCCACAGTGCATTAATAATCTCATCTTTTGAAAATACTCGCTGTTTACGCAGTGCAAGATATGCTAAAATATCAAATGTTTTACCATTAAGTGAAACAATTTTTTCATCATATTCTATTTTTTTGTTTGCAATATCAATCACCAATTTTTCAATATTGACATGGGTACCAAAAAGGTGTCGCATATTTGACAGTACTCTCGCAGCCACAAGGTCAGGTGCATCACAGTGATTTGCAATCACATCATCAACACCTAAAGCAAAAAATGCTTCTTGGTGAGCTAAACACTCTGATAAAATAATGATTTTTGTTTCACTTTTTTTCTTTTTTACTTCATTGACATAGCGTTCTAAAGAGAACTTAATCCCTTCATCTACAATGATGACTAATTCATAATGCCGAAAATCTGTAAAGTTTGTCGCATCATATAAGTCTTTTGCATTATCTACTATACAGATAAAATATTTGTCTAATTCTTTTTCTAGCTCTTTAACGTATTCGTCACTAAAGCCTACTGTTAATATTCTCATTTATTTCCAATCTACAAAAATAGAAAATGAAAAAGTTTAAAATCTTAAAGTTTTTCCACTTTTGCGTTTTATTATCGTATTTATAGCAAAATGAAGCTTATTTAAAAATAAAAGTAACGCTTACTTTTCTTAGGGAAAGAAGCACACTGCTATGAGAAGTATAGTGAAAAATTGTCACAGAATTATCACAGTATATTTATTTCATTTTAATCGCTTTAATATACACCCTTTTAGGTGCTGGATACCCTTCTACAGTTTTTGTTTTGTCATTGGGGTCAAGGTAGTCTTCTAAACTTTGTGTATCTATCCACTCTGTTTTTCTTTGTTCGTTAGCTTCAGTCACCATCATCTCTAAAACTTCAACACTTTCGAAACCTGCTCTGTGACACCAATTTATAAGTGCAGGCACAGTAGGTACAAAATAAATATTTGGTATTTTAGAGTACCTGTCTCTAGGGGTAAGACACATTTCATCTTCCCCATCTATCATAAAGGTGTCCAAAATAAGTTCTCCACCTTTGTTTAGCCCTTTATACAGAGACTTTAGCATTGCTACAGGGTCAGACCTGTGGTAGAGTACACCTAAACAAAACAAGGTGTCAAACTTATGCTCATAAAACGCTACATGTTCTGCACCCAATAGTTCGTATACGATATCAGACTCTATAAAGTGGTTGATAAACTGAAATTGAGAATAATAAATAGCTGAAGGGTCAAATCCTATAAGTTTCTTTGGTTGATGAGACAGCATGCGAAACAGATAGTACCCATTGTTACATCCTATATCCCCCACGACTTTATCTTTTAAATCAAAATGAGGTTCAAGTAAATTATATTTAATATGACTTTGCCATTCAGAATCGATAAAAAGATCATTAATCTGAAATGGGCCTTTACGCCATGGCTTCATAAGAAGAGCTGTTTCTCTGATAAAACTAGCATCTTCAAGTGTGAGGTCTGCTATATCAATCTGTACTTTATCCCCTAATGTTACCTTTATATTTTCATACGAAGGTAACTTTTTGATTGCCTCTTGGTAGGGGATGATATTTTTCCAAGTTAGCCATTTTTTCCGTTCTTGTCGTAATACGTCTAAATCCATTATTTTTCGATATAGACTTTTTTCATGGTTTGTGGGAACATAGGTCTATCACCCCTTCCCGTACTTACATTTTCAATCTTTTTTACAACATCTTGCCCTTTAATCACTTCACCAAAAATGGTGTACCCGCCATTAAGATGTGGTGTAGGCACGGTAGTAATAAAGAACTGACTTCCATTAGTATTGCGCCCATGGTTTGCCATAGCGAGCAAGAACGGTCTATCGAAGACTAAGTTTGGAGTATCTTCATTTTTAAACTCTTTATGCCATAGAGACTCTCCTCCTCTACCCGTACCTGTCGGATCTCCGCCTTGAATCATAAATCCTTTAATAACGCGATGAAAAATAATACCATTGTAATAGCCTTTTTTAACAAGTCCTAAAAAGTTTTCTACTGCCAATGGAGATTTGTCTGGGAACAGTTTTACCTCAATTTTTCCTACATTTGTTTCTATCATGACTGTAGGGGCTTTCGCCACTGTCGCTTTGGCTACTTCTTTTTTTACTTCATCAGCATGTACATTTAACATCAAACCTAAAAACACCAAACCTAAAAATAATTTTTTCATTTATATATCCTTTTCACAATGATCAATACGTAATTTTTTAAGCACTTTTGTTAAGAGCTCACCACCTTCTCTATGGATATCGTCACGGAATTCTATATATATCGCGTGGATATCTTTTCTGTCATTAGAGATTTTTTCAAAAACAAACGGCTTTAATCCTGTCTCTTTTTTGGCTTCTTCCACAGCATCCAGAATCTCAGCCTTTATCGTATCACTATGTTCAAACACAAGACTTAAGCCCTGATACCTTTCTTCCATACGAATATGTGCTTTTATCTCGTCACATCTGTTCATTCTTGTCCTTTAAATTAGTATAAAACCATCTGATTAACCTAAATTATAACGCTTTTTTTATTTATTTTGCGTATGAAGTAGCTCTGGTTTCTCTAATGACATTTACTTTTATCTCACCAGGGTACTGTACTTTTTCCTCTACCTCTTTGGCTATCTCTTTACTCAAAAGTACTGTTTCACTATCTGACATTTTTTGTGCATTGACAAAGACACGTATTTCACGCCCTGCATTGATAGCATATGCTTGATTTACATACTCTTTGGAAAGTGCTATCTCTTCTATCTCTTTGACACGTTTTGTAAAACTTTCTAGCACCTCTCGTCTTGCTCCAGGGCGCGCTGCGGACAGTTTATCTGCCGCACACACTGCTGCGGACTCTACAGAATCAGGTTCTTCATGACCGTGGTGCGCATAAATGGCATTGATGACAGATGGATGTTCTCCATGTCTACGACATAAGTCTGCACCTATGTCTACGTGTGATCCACCCAAATCTTGTGTAAGTGCCTTACCTATATCATGGAGTAGTCCTGCACGCAATGCAAGCTTTTCATCTCCACCCATTTCTGCTGCCATCACACGTGCAAGTTTTGCTACTTCTAGGGTATGGGCTAAAGCATTTTGACCATAACTTGCACGATACTTCATACGCCCCAGTAACCGCACCAACTCCTCATGCATAGGGAATAATCCTAAATCGATAAGAATGTTTTCACCCTCTTCATAGGTTTTTTGTTCAAACTCAGATTCTACTTTTTCATGCACCTCTTCTATGCGTCCTGGATGGATACGTCCATCTTCTACAAGCACTTCTATCACCCTTGTGGCAATGGCTCTACGGTAGAGATTGAACGAACTTACAAGTATCACGCCTGGAGTTTCATCGACAACAATATCAACACCCAAAAGCATCTCCAGAGTTTTGATATTGCGTCCTTCTTTCCCTATGATACGACCTTTATGTTCATCGCTAGGCAGATTCACCAAATTAATCAACCGTTCACCAGCAAACTCTCCTGCATAGCGGGTAGTAGCTTGTGCCAAAATATAATTGGCTTTGCGTTCTCCCTCATGCTTGGCTTCTTGCTCATACTTTCTTACAATAGCTGCCACCTCTGCACGACTTTTTTCTTCTACTTTTTGTAAAATATATGCTTTGGCTTCCTCTTTTGTAAAAGAGGCAATATTTTGCATTTTATCCACAAGATTAGCGATATGATTTTGTTTTATTTCTTCTAACTCATCTAAACGCTTTTCTTTATGTTGTAAACTTTGTTCAAAAAGAGTCAATTGCTCTTCTTTGCTCTCAAACTCTTTTGTTTTAAGTATCAGATCACGATTACGTACATCAACCTTAGCTACACGCTTTTGGAATTGTGCTTCCAATGCTATCTCTTGCTCTTTTATCTTTACATTTGCCTCTTTGAGCAAAAGTTCAGCTTCATTCTCCATGGCTTTTGCTTTTGCTTTTGCCTCATACTCCAAATGAGAAAACCTATTTTTCTGACTACTTTTAAGCCATACATAACAGACAAGAAAACCAATGGCTAACCCAACTGTTCCTGCTATTATTTCTAACATATTTACGTCCTTTTAAGACGTTCTATGGCGTAATGATATTGTCTGCTCTTACATCATAATGATCGGTAATGACCTTTTTACTGTAACACAATTCACGCGCTACAAAAACGACTTTATTTATATTTTTATGTTCTTTTTCAAAAAATCTATCATACATACCTTTACCAAACCCTAAACGTCTAAACGTCGAGTCTACTCCTACAATAGGTACAATAGCTACATCAATCTTTTTATTTCTATATTGTTTTGAATCATATGGTTCTTTGATACCAAACTGCTTTTCCTTCAGCGGTAACCTGTATTTTACCAACCTAAAACTTTTACCTTCCATAAAAGGTACATAGAGTGTTTTCTTTTCTCTACGTAATTTTCGTATAAGAGGATACATATTTACTTCCATTTTAAGTGGTAAATAAAGCAAAATATTTTGGGCGTTGTTTTCTTCTAAATATCTGTAAAGTTGAGAGATAACCATTTTATCTTTTACGTAACTTCCTCTTCTCTGTGCTCTTCGTAATTGTTTAAGGCATGTTTCTCTAAAACTCTTTTTATTTTCCATTATATTCCTAAGTGCTCTTTAGTTATAATCCAAACTATCTATATTGACCCAATTATACCCAAAGGAATATTTTGCAAAAGAATATTGTAAAAGAAATACATTCTTTTCTGACATCTAGTACCCTATTCATTTTTGTACTATTGACAATACATGGCTGTGAAGATAAAAAGCAAAAAAGCAAACCTATCCCTATAGAAAACACCACTGAAATCTCCATACCCAAAGATAAAACAGTACAAAGTGAACAACATCAAAGCCCTAAAAATAACAAAAATATTCAAAATACGATTCGTGAAGAAAAACCATCTACCAATCATTCCCTCACACATACCTATCTTTTAAAAACAGACAAGCAGACATATACCGCTACACTTTCGGGTAAAAAACTTAATGTTCAAAACATTACACAACCTCTAGTCCTCATCACACTTTGCAAATCTAACTGTAAACCTTGTCTTACACAAATAAAATCTTTAGATAAAGTATCAAAAAAGTATCAACGTAATCTCTTCGTTCTGCATTTATTTGAAGATATGCAAGATACTAAGTTTATAGGTGCTATATATGACAGCATTGATATAAATTCTGATACACATACCCCCCTTGCCATACTCTTTGTAGAGGGAGAGATGTATAGCCATTTTGAAGGACTTACTCCTATAGAGATGATTTTATCAGATGTACAACAAGCCATAAAAAAGTAAAGGTCTAAAAAATAATGTTTAACTTATTTAAAAAAGTTTTAGGGAAAACCAATGATGCAATCAAAGAAGTTGCTCCCACGAAACAAAAGAGTATTACCAAAGATGAATTTGAAGATATACTACTAGAGTCTGATGTCAATTATACACTGGTAGAAAAACTTTTAGAATCTCTTCCTGAAAAAATCACACGTACACAAGCATTTAACTCCCTCATCTCTGTTTTTCAATATAAAGCCGATTGGAAAGAGAGTGATACTAAACCTTTTGTAGAGATGATTATCGGAGTCAATGGAGCAGGAAAAACCACAACCATTTCAAAATTAGCCTATCGGTATAAAGAAAAAGGTCATAGCGTAATACTAGGTGCAGGCGATACCTTCCGCGCTGCAGCCATAGAACAACTCAGCCGATGGGCGACCAAACTTGATATTCCTATTGTAGCAACACAACAAGGTCACGATCCATCAGCTGTTGTTTATGATACAATAGAGTCTGCTAAAGCAAGGGGCTATGACAATGTCATCATCGATACAGCAGGAAGATTACACACCCAAAGCAATTTAGGTGAAGAACTTAAAAAAATGATTCGTGTTGCAGACAAAGCACTTACTGGTGCACCCCATCGAAAAATGCTGATACTTGACGGTACCCAAGGGAGTTCTTCCATCAATCAAGCCAAAGCCTTTAATGAAATGATAGGAATTGATGGTATAATCATTACAAAGCTTGATGGAACTGCGAAGGGTGGGTCAGTTTTAAGTATTGCAGAGGAACTTCAAATGCCTATTTTTTACATAGGTACAGGAGAGCAGCCCAAAGACCTTATCCCTTTTAAAGCTAACGAGTACATTCATACTATATTAGATGAAATATTTATCTAAGGAGCCTTTGAAAGCATGAGAAGTTATTTTAACCTGTTCCTCACATTGGTAATGCCAATGAGTATACTTCTCACAGCCGTTGCGACTGTCTATTTTTCAATGAATTACGAATTCACCAAGGCTATTAAACTTGGTACATTAGCAGGCGTTATAGCTGGTTTAACCTTCTCTCTTATTTTATCATTAATTATCACTATAATGCGTTTTATTCGTCTCTATAACCTTAAATCTAAAATGAAATCAGAAGAATATCCTGTCAGAAATACTCCTATAAAAATTGACCCTACAGTCTATACAAAAAAACACCAAATGACTCAAGAACAATTACGTAAAGAATCTAAGCCAGAATCGGATTCAATTGAAGAAAAAATCATGCTACTCATGGATAAAGAACTGGCATATGAAATCTCATTAAATTCTATTAATCATAAGAAAATTGGTGATATCATTCATCAAAATAAAAATGAAGGCTCCATACTGCTACGCAGTAAAAATGAAGAAATAAAAATTCTCATTACCTCTCTTACTAAACATACATCACAAGTTTTAATTACCAGTACTATAGATAACAGTAATATGAAAAATATTATTAGCACACTCAAAGAAAAAGAGCACTCTTTTATGCAGTACTAAAAAGAGAATCTCTCTTTATAATTTTGCTCAAGATTTGTTTTATCTTTATAGTCGATAATATCGCCAACTACCAAGGTAACCTCCTGTTTTAACGAACCATCTTTCAATGCATTCTTTAGGACTTCTCCTGCATCTGTTTGAATATAAAGTGGCACTATAGGCAACCTATTTTTTAATGCGATAATGCGTGAACCTTCCTTAAATGTTGTTAATGGTTCTTTTGTTTTATTCCGTGTACCTTCTGGAAAAATAAAAATAGACTCACCTCGTTGCACTGCTTGTTTTATTTCTGCAAAAAAACCGGACATTTGACTTTTTTCTCTATCTAAAAGTATAGAACCTGCATTACGTACAAAAAGTCCAAAGAAAAATGAGTTATAAAGTTCTTTTTTTGAAATCCATGGACCAAATATATTGGTATCTTTTAATGCTACTTCTATAATAGGTGGGTCGATAATACTTTTATGGTTAGCAATAACAAGATATTGTCCCTCTTTAGGTAATTTTTCTTCATTTTCAATTTTTACAGTGATATTGAGTGTATCAAGCTGTGCCTGTGAATACCCTAGCCTTAATCTTTTTTTCTCCATCGGGTCATTCGTTTTTGATAATCTATATCCAAAACTATTGGTTAGATAAAGTCCATATAAAAGTTGTTTGATTGCATTCAATGTCACTGTGTGTCCTTACACAAAAATAAAGTTTGAAATTATACCAAAAGAATTAAAAAATATGTCAATATGACATATTTTTACATTCTCTTAACAATATTGTCTACAATACAACTATAGAAAAATATAAGGTAAACCTATGGCAAAGAAAAAAACCCTCTTTGAATGTCAAGCATGTGGCTTCCAATCTCCTAGATGGATGGGAAAATGTACTTCATGCAATGAGTGGGAATCCATGATAGAACTCACTTCTGATCAAATCAAATTTTTAAAAGAAACTGCTACACCTAGTAGTTCAAATAGTCCTTTAGCAAAAGCAAAACCTATCACACAAATAGAAGAAGACAACATCACCCGCTTCTCTTCTAAAAGTACAGAGCTAGATTTAGTTCTTGGTGGAGGTATCGTACCTGGTTCACTTACACTTATAGGGGGAAGTCCAGGGGTAGGTAAATCTACCCTACTACTTAAAATTGCAGGCAATCTAGCCAGAGATAATAAAAAAGTCCTCTACGTCTCTGGAGAAGAATCAGCAGGACAAATTAAGCTCAGAGCCAATAGGCTTGATGCCAATCATAAAAACCTTTATCTACTTCCTGAAATTAATCTCTCTTCAGTACTTTCTGAGATAGGCAACCAACAGTATGAGCTCATCGTGATTGACTCTATTCAAACACTCTACTCTGATGATACTCCTTCTACACCAGGTTCTGTGACACAAGTACGTACTATTACCTTTGAACTTATGCGTATTGCAAAATCTTTTCATATCCCCATTTTTATCATAGGACATATCACAAAAGATGGCTCTATCGCAGGACCAAGAGTCCTAGAACATATGGTAGATACAGTACTCTACTTTGAAGGAGATACCAATTCTGATTTACGTCTCTTGCGTGGATTTAAAAATCGTTTTGGTGCCACCAATGAAGTAGGTATTTTTGAGATGAACAAAGAGGGTCTCAATGATGCCAAGTCCATGGCAGGTAAGTTTTTTAACAAAGAAAAACTCCAGTCAGGATCAGCCTTAACTGTTATTATGGAAGGGTCTAGACCTATCATCATTGAGGTACAAGCATTGGTCTCAGAAGCGTATGGTCATGCAAAAAGAAGTTCCACTGGTTTTGACAACAACCGACTTGGTATGCTCTTAGCACTATTAGAAAAAAAACTTGATTTACCTCTTGGCACCTATGATGTATTTATCAATGTTTCAGGAGGTATCAAAATCAATGAACCTTCTGCCGATTTAGCCATCATTGCAGCCATACTAAGTTCATATAGAGATAGAGAACTCAGTAGTGAAACACTTTTTTTAGGTGAGGTGAGTCTTACAGGAGAGATTAGGGAGGTCTTAGGACTTTCACATAGATTAAAAGAAATTGAAACACAAGGATTCACAAAAGCTGTCATACCAAATAAGCCTGTTGGAAGTACAAATGTCAAATGTTTCATTGCTAATGAAGTTTCTAAAGTAGTTGAATGGATGTGAAAAGCGTTAAACAGATGACAATAGTTTGTCATCTGTAGCTTTGAAACCGAAATGGTCGGAGCATAGCGTAGCCATGCAGGTTGAAAACCATAGGGTTACCTATGGTATACTTCTTCTATGAAAATAGGAACAGATATTATACAAATAGCCCGTATAGAAAAACTCATCAACAAGTATGGTGATACATTCAAAAAGAAATACCTTTCGCAAGAGGAGATTAATAGAACAAAAACCATTGCTTCTTTGGCTGGTTTGTGGGCGGCAAAGGAAGCAATAGCAAAGGCACTAGGGTGTGGTATATGTGCAGAATTGACATTTCAAGATATTATCATTAGTAAAAATCATCGTGGTGCACCTCATTTTACATTAACACCCAAAGCACAAAAGGTACATCCAATTATTCATTCATCTCTATCTATTAGTCATGATGGTGGATTTGCGATTGCTGTTGTTGCTATACGTACAGGAAATCTCCAATAATATCGTCGTCTTTCTTCTAGATAAAAGAGATAATGATTATATTTTCTCAAAAGTATTGTAATAATGCTAAGATTATATTACAATACTATCATTACATCATAAAGGATATCTATGAAACTATGGTTAACAACAGCTATCACATTGGTTGTTTTTACAGGGTGTGCGTCAAGAACACAAAATATACAGTTACAAAATACAAATGCAAAACAAGCACTATTGATACAGCAACAGCAAGCACAGATTGATGCATTGAATGCAAAACTAAATGCTAAAGCTAAAGCAAGAGCTAAAACAAAAGCTAAAGTGCGACAATCAACTATGCCCAAGGCACCTAAAAAAAATATAAAACTTAAAAAAGTAGAAGATACTAATTATTCTTCAGGATATATGTACCCAGGAGAAAAAAAGACAAAACCTATCAAAGTAGCTCAAGCAGCAACAGCAACATCTGCAACTCCAGCAACGATGAGCAAAACTGAATGTATCTCGATGATTGGTGCAGATAAATTTGAAAAATATACACAAATGTTTGGCTCTGAAGCAGCTTCAATCAAACGTTGTAGTATGCTTAAAGCAATGAAACAATAAAAAAATTATTTTCTAAAGTGTACCATCTTAAATCTATCACCCATCATTGTGGGTGATATCAATGTTTTTATCTTATCTGCCTCTCTAGCATAATTTGCTTGATTTGTCTGCTTGGAGAAAGCTTCTAATATATCTATTATGCCAAAACGTATAAGCGCACGTGCTTGTGTTTCATACCCTACTTCCTCAAAATCTGCTGCCATAAAAGCTTCATTTACATGTCCAAAGTTCACATCATAGGTTATGTCATCTTTTTTATAAGACTCGGATAAAACCAATGCTTCATCAAAAAGAGGATAGGTCTCATGCTTTCTATACACACGAATGGAAAAGTCATTACGCACATATTTCTCACCATAATCAAAAGAGACAAAATCACATTTTTGAATCCCTTTTGCCATATGTTGTGCAAATTCTTCATATCCTACTGCCACTTCCCCTTGAGCTAAATGATGCTTTTTTGCCCATGTTAGCATTGAACTAGAAGCATCCTCCCAAGTAATAGTATCATCTTTAACAATAGCTATTTTTTCATCTTTTAAAAGTTCACAAGGAAAAGCATCAAAAATCTCATTGGCAACGACAAAAGCATATGATGCTTCTACCTCTGAGATATCATTAAAATGTTTAATTTGTATATCTGAACCAAAGCGTTCTTCAATATATTTTAATTGTGCCTTTTGTACCTCTGGTTGACGTTCTACAATACCAAATTTCAGTGTCTTCACAAGCATAGGGTCACATGTATAAAGCCACTGTATCATATCACAGAGTAAATAACCTTGATGTGCTCCTATCTCTATGAGCCATCCATTTTTATCTGCTTTTCTCTCTTTCAATAAACCATAAAAATAATTGGCAATGCTTGCTCCAAAAAAACGACTTGTACTCACCGCAGTGTAAAAATCTCCTGATTTTCCTATGGCTTTAAACTGTTTATAATAACCATTCTCTCCATAAAGCCACTCTTGCATATAGTTGCTAAATTGCATTTTCTACCTTCGTATAAAGTCCCAAGAGTTCAATTTGTTTATCTATAGCATATATCTTTTGGTCTAGTTTCCTTACCTCAAGTGAATGCTGCATAAGCTCTGCATCATACTTCGTTTTTTCACCTGCAGTGACCAAATTTTTGGTTGTTCTATACAGTCTATGGTAAAGCTGTACATCTTTGCGACTTAACGCTATTTTTTTATCAATAATCTTTAATTTATTTTTTACATGTTTATACTCTTCATCTATCGTATGTTTACGTTCTATCACTTCTGTCTGCGCTTTTAAG
>CAZQOC010000009.1:0-18217 GCA_964594745.1 uncultured Sulfurovum sp. | reverse complement strand
TTGTTCTCTGAAGATATTACGGTTTTTTCTCCTAGAGGAGATTATTATACGCTACCTAAAGGTTCAGTGGCATTGGATTTTGCTTATGCCATACACTCAGAGATAGGAGAAAATGCTACGCAAGCACTTATCAATAAACGCAAATCACCACTTTTGACGGTGTTGAAAAATGGAGATATTGTGAAAATACTAAAGGACAATGAACCACATTTACATTGTTCCTGGTTAGATGCTGTGAAAACATCAAAAGCACAAGATGGCATACGTTCAGCGTGTAGAGCACGCCTCAAAGAGTCTGGTACTTTAAGTGCTTATAATATTTTGAGTACACTGTTTGGGCAGAATAGTAGTGATATTAAAAGACTTGTAAGTGAGCTTGAATTTGAAGAGAATATCTATAAATTACCTATACAACTTGATTATTATAAAGAAGTGATTCATAAAGTAGCAGAGTATATGGGAACCAAAGAAGTTCGGTTTTGGGAATTGCTTAAAAAAGGGTATAAAAAGCCTCATTTGAAAGTCATTGAACATTTTCATTTTTTTACCAATAAGCCTTTAGATGGTGTAGAGTTTGATTATTGCTGTCATCCGAAAGTTGGAGATGAAATTGTTGCATTTTATAAGGACAGTAAGGCTATTATACATCATAAATTATGTAAAAAAGCATATGCAAAGATTGTGTCGGGTGAACCTATGATTTTTGTTGGCTGGTCAGGTGAAAAACTTTCACGTTACAGACTGACGATAAGCTTACAAAACAAAAAAGGTATTCTTGCAGAACTTCTAGCAAGACTTTCTGACTTAAACTTAAATGTGATTAGTATAGAGTTGGGGATACATAGTTCTGAACAGGCAGAATATTGTCAGATAGATGTAGAGAGTCATGAAAACAAAAAGTCACATCTTGCAGCAAAGATTTCACAAAAGTTTAAACTCATAGAGATTATATCTTTAGATGATGCATACAATAAATAAACAGGGGACATGGAAATAATGGTAAAACAGGCACTAGAAGAGATAAGTAGAGGTACAGCAGAAGTCATAGATATAGAGCGCATAGAAAAGCTCGTTACAAAATATTATGATGATGGTACAACCTATACGGTTAAAGCAGGATTTGACCCAACAGGAGCAGACCTTCACCTAGGACATACTGTCTTGCTTCAAAAACTGAGAGCTTTTCAAAACCACGGTGGACGAATACAGTTGCTTATAGGTGACTTTACCGCGACTATAGGTGATCCTACAGGAAAGTCTGAGACTCGAAAGGTACTTGATAGAGAGACTATTATGGCAAATGCACAGACCTATCAAGATCAGGTCTTTAATATCCTTGATGAGAGTAAAACAGATGTTGTGTTCAATTCCAAATGGCTTGATGCGCTTGGTGCAGCAGGTATGGTAGCACTTACAACCACATTTAATGTGGCACGTATGCTCGAACGTGATGATTTTGAAAAACGTTATAAAGCCAATCAAAGTATTTCTATTTCAGAATTTATCTATCCTTTATTACAAGGGTATGATTCTGTGGAACTTAAATCTGATATTGAGATAGGCGGAACAGACCAAAAATTTAACTTACTTATGGGAAGACATCTGCAACGTGCATACAATGTAGGTAAAGAACAAGCTGTGTTGATGATGCCAATTTTAGAAGGTTTAGATGGTGTTCAAAAGATGTCAAAATCTTTAAATAATTATATTGGTATCACTGAAGAACCTAAAGATATCTATGGGAAAATTCTTTCTATTTCAGACGAGCTTATGTGGCGTTACTACGAACTTTTAAGTGAAATGCCTTTGTCGGATATTGCACAACTCAAAGCAGATGTAGCATCTCGTACCGTTCACCCTAAAGTGGCAAAGGAAAACCTAGCGCTTGAAATAACTACAAGGTTTTATAATGAAGAGTTAGCTACACTAGCTAAAGAAGAGTTTAACTCTGTATTTAAAGCAAAAAAATTACCTACTGATATGGCAGAATTTGAGATGCAAGAGGGTATTTGGATATGTCAGGCACTTGTAGATGCTGGACTTGAACCATCAACTTCACAAGGAAGACGTGACATTAAGCAAAATGCTGTTAGTATAGACCAAGAGAAGATAAGTGATGATACACTTAACTTGTCTTTAGGTGAGTATATTTTACAAGTAGGTAAAAAAAGATTTGCAAAAGTGAAGGTAAAGTAGTGGAATTTAAGTCTCTAAAAATTGGTAAATACACCATTGAAAAACCAATCATACAAGGTGGTATGGGTGTAGGTATCTCTTGGGATCAGCTTGCAGGTAACGTAAGCAAAGAAGGCGGTCTTGGTGTCATCTCCTCTGTAGGAACTGGTGTATATAAAAACAGAGCCTATGCCGATAAAGTAGTGGGTTCAGAACAACGTCCACTAGATACGGCAAACTTTTATTCTAAAAATGCTTTAACCATGATTTTTAAAAATGCTAGAGAAATTTGTGGAGATAAACCATTAGCCGCTAATGTACTCTATGCTATCAATGACTATGATACAGTGGTAAGGGACTCTTGTGAAGCAGGTGCGGACATTATCATTACTGGCGCAGGACTTCCTCTTACTATGCCAGAAGCAACAAAAGATTACCCTGATGTGGCACTTGTTCCCATTGTTTCTACAGCCAAAGCATTGCGTATTTTGTGTCGTCGCTGGAAAAAAACGCACAATAGACTGCCTGATGCAGTCATCGTAGAAGGTCCTCTCTCTGGAGGACACCAGGGCTTCAAATATGATGAGTGTTTCCTGGAAGAAAATCAGCTTGAACACATTTTACCTCCTGTGGTTGAAGAAGCAAAAAATTGGGGTTCTATGCCTATTATTGCTGCTGGTGGAGTATGGGATCATGATGATATTATTAAGATGCTTGAACTGGGAGCAGACGCGGTACAAATGGGAACACGTTTCATCGGTACTGTTGAGTGTGATGCCAGCCAAGTGATGAAAGATATTATCATAGAAGCAAAAGCAGATGATATTAAGCTCTTTAAATCACCTGTGGGCTATCCTGCACGAGGTGTGAAAACACAACTTCATGAAGATGTAGAAAAAGGTACAGCACCTAAAATCGCATGTATCTCTAACTGTGTGGCACCTTGTAACCGTGGAGAAGAAGCTAAGGTTGTAGGGTATTGTATTGCCGATAGGCTTTCTGATGCTTATGATGGTATTGCTGAGTCTGGTCTTTTCTTTACAGGGGCAAATGGGTATCGTTTAGAAGAAATTATTACAGTCAAAGAACTGATGGATAAACTGATGAATGGAGAAGAACGTTAGTGTGAAATCTTTTAGGATTTTATGTGTATTTTTTATCACTACGGTACTTCTCTTTTCTTCGGTCAATGGACTGCAAAAAGCAGAGATACGAAAAGGTGAACTATGTTTAAAATTTACACATCCATGTGATACTAAAAAGATTAAACAGTTTACGCTTACAAAACCATATAGACGGGTATTTGATTTATACAATACCCATTTACATTGCTCAACAAAAAATACAAAAGACTTTTTACGTATTGCACAGTATAAGCCTGATGTAGTCCGGATTGTTATACCTTTTGAAAAACCCTATAATTGCTCCTCATATAAACCGTTATTTTCTACGAAAGAGTATCATATCCCTCTTCCTAAAAAGAGCAGTATACTCCCTGCAAAGCGCTATAAAAAGCCTAAATTGCATATTGTTACCACTGAAAAGAAAAAACATACAAAAGCAAAAGCCCCTAAACTAACTTTACCAACAAAACCTCATAAAATTTCTTTGACAACATCGCATTCGCATAAGCATGAACTCATTGTGATAGATGCGGGGCATGGAGGACATGATACAGGTGCTATAGGTGGAGGTAAAAAAGAGAAAGATTTGGTATTAAGTATTGCCAAAAAAGTGGCAAAAGAGTTGAAAAAGAGAGGTTATCCTGTCTATCTAACACGAAACTCTAACCGTTTTCTAAAACTTTCTCAGCGTACACATATCGCAGATAAAAAAGGATCGATTGCATTTATCTCAATTCATGCAAATTCAGTACCTAAAAAATATAGAAATAAAGCACATGGGGTGGAAACCTTTTTTCTACAAAATACAAGAGATGCAAAATCTCAACGTATTGCAGCACGTGAAAATGCAGCAGTTTTAAAAGGTGCAGGATCAAGACTAAGTAAACAAGTTATTATAGATTCTGTGCTTAATGGTCCAAAGATTATAGAATCCAATAAACTCGCCATTGCTGTGCAGAGTAGGATTATCACAAATCTTCGTAAAAAATACAGAGGTGTGAAAGATGGTGGTGTTCGTCATGCGCCTTTTTATGTATTGGTAGGAGCAAGTCGCCCATCTATATTGGTTGAGGTTGGATATATCTCAAATCCTAAAGAACGAGCACGACTTTTTACTTCACCCTATCAAGCATTAATAGCAAAAGGTATCGCAGAGGGAGTCTCTTATTACCTCAATAATAGAAAAAAAGAAATTGACTTATAGAGGATAAAAAATGCTAAAAGTAATATATGGATTAAGTATGATATTTTTATTGATTGGATGTGGTGGCTCTGGTGTAGATAGGTCTAACAGTCTTATAGTCATTGATGCAGGACATGGTGGGCATGACTCTGGTGCTATTGGTGCTGGACGCTATGAGAAGGATTTGGTACTTCAAATTGCAAAAAAGACAGCCAAAAAGTTTAAAAATATGGGCTATAATGTGTATTTGACGCGCAATAGTGATAGGTTTATCAAACTCTCAGGACGTACAAAGATTGCAGATAGGAAAGACGCTAAAATATTTATCTCTATTCATGCCAATGCCATTGCACAAAAGAGTCGTTTTGACAAAGTAGAAGGCATTGAGACATATTTCTTGCAAAAGACAAGAGATGCTAAGTCTCAGCGTATAGCAGCTAAAGAGAATGCTGCTGTTTTGCAGGGAACAGATAAACTCAGTAAGCAAGTGATTATCGATTCTGTGCTCAATGGTCCAAAGATTATAGAATCCAATAAACTGGCTATTGATGTACAAAACAATATTATACACTCTGTAAAACAAGCGTATAGTGATGTGAAAAATGGTGGGGTGAAACCAGCACCTTTTTATGTTTTGGTAGGAGCAAGCCGCCCTTCTATATTGATAGAAGTAGGATATATTACCAATTCAAAAGAGAGAGCTAGACTCTTTACATCAAATTATCAAGAGCACATAGCTAAAGGTATAGTAGCTGGGGCTACACGATACATAGATAATCGTCAAAAAGAGATGGGGTTTTAGTAGTTTATTTGTTTGAGTAGAGTTTAGAAGGTGTTGTGAGGTACAACACCTGTTCTATTATTTATAATTTTTGATTGCTTTATCAAGTATCTCAGTAGCTGCTTTTTTATCTTTAAATCCTGATACTTTGACCCATTTGTTCGGCTCTAGCATTTTGTAGGTTTCAAAGAAGTTTTTGATACGGTTTAGTGTATGTTCTGGTACATCACCAAGGTCTTGAATTTTAGCGTAAGTTGGGTCTATCTTTTCAGTTGGTACCGCGATAAGTTTTTCATCTCCCCCTGATTCATCTTCAGTCATAAGTACGCCTACAAGTCTACATTTGATGTACGAACCTGCTTGAAGTGGGTAGTCACAAAGTACAAGGATATCTGCTGGATCACCATCATCAGAAAGTGTGTTTGCTACAAAACCGTAGTTTGCTGGGTAGTGCATAGCAGAGTAAAGAACTCTATCTACTTCTACTGCACCTGAGTCTTTGTCTATCTCATATTTTATCATTGAGTTCAGTGGCACTTCAATGATGGCTTTGACTGCATCTGGGTTTTCGCCATATCCGATTTTTGTAATATCCATAGGATTCTCCGTTGGGTTAAATTTTGCAGATTTTAGCATAATCTCTATAAATAGTACATCAAATTTGGGTACTATAGCTTATATAAATGTCACTAAAGGATAAAAATGAAGAAGATAATTTTAGGTTTGTTACTTATTACTGGGAGTGTATTGGCTATTGAACTAGGCAAAGTACCTCCAAAAGTAACGCTTAGCGGGGAGTTGGGTGCAAAGGTAGATGGCAGTGCATGGACTTCAAGTATGTTAAAAGGGAAGATTTATACACTCTTTTATGTTGATCCTGATAAAAAAGATGTGAATAATGCTTTGGCTAATGCACTAAAAGCAAGAAAATTTGATAGAAAAAAAGTTGATTCTGTGGCAATTATCAATCTTGCAGCCACATGGATGCCAAATGTACTTATTGAGTCAAAACTGAAAGAGAAACAAAAAAAGTTTCCACAGACCATGTATGTGAAAGATAAGAAAAAAGTTTTGGTAAACAAATGGAGCCTAGCTGATGATAACTCCGATATTCTTATTTTCAATAAAAAAGGAAAACTCATTTATAAAAAATTTGGAAAAGTCACAGTTAAGGAGATACCTGCCATCATAAAACTTATAGAAAAAAACTTATAGATTGCAAGAGAGTTGATACTCAACCATTTTATGAAATGGTGTTAAAAATGTTTCCAAGCTTTTTGTTTCTATATTTTCAAGTTGGTGTTTGTTGAGTAGTTCGAGTACACATAAGGTACTCTCCATAGTACTTAAGCAGTACTCTTTTGGCTGCTCTTTAAAGGTAAATACAGAACGTTTAGTGTGAGTGAAACTGACTTTAGGCAGGGCATCTATGTTTTGGCTGGCACTTAACATAGCACGAGAGCAGGGCCATGTTGAGTCTATGAGAAAAAGCACGATATCTTTGCCATTATTGTCTAATGGCTCTTCATTGAGGTTGATGCTCTTTGCTGAGGGATAAAGTACATAACATGTATGTGTCTCTATGAGTTTATTTATGTTTTCATCTTGTGTGAAATCAATGCCCACATGTAGTTCACACTGTTCTAATGAAAGATTGGTAAAGTGTCCCGTTCCATTTTTGGTTTTTCTAAATTCTTTGGGGTGCATGAGTATGACAAAACGTGTTTTCGTTTTGATAGGGCTAATGTAACCGCACATACAAGAGCTTTGTGGACGATAACAGTTGTAGCAGACAGTTCTATTTTTAGCATTCATTTTAGAATTATACATTATAATCGTTCTAAAAAGGCTATAGATGAGACAAATGGTGATGTGGATTTTTCTTTTTTTGAGCCTTTTTTTTGCTTGGTGGAGTTATAGTAACATAAGTTATGAGACCAAAGAGCAAAACCTTACACAGCTACTGCAAGAAAAAGTGACAACAGGTTATTTGGACAATCAGATTCTCAAAGCCATAGAAGAAGAAAATTTTGACGATGTAGAAATGTATCAAAACTTGGCAATACTCCTACACATACCTTTACAGGATAGAACAAAAGAACAGATAGAAGTACACAGTGGTTTTTTGGAGACATCGTGGAGAAATACAAAAGCATTTACTTCAGGTTTTCTCAGTGGCGAATCAAAAAGTACTGTAGGAATGTCAGGAAGTATCGCTTCTGATTTGACACTTTATGGTGATGTGAGAGATTTAAAAAAAGAGGGTAGTAACTATATAGATGATAAACCTTACGATGCTTTTATTTTAAATATTTCACTCGTAGGTATAGGACTGAGTGCAAGTCAACTACTCTCAGCAGGTGCAAGCACCCCTTTAAAAGTAGGTGCATCTGTTTTGAAAGTAGCGAAAAAAACAGGTCAATTAACGAAACCTTTTACCAAAGTACTTTCAAAAAGGTTAAGTAAAACAGTCGATACAAAGCTCTTAAAAACGTTGGATTTTCAGAGTATTTTTAAACTCGAAAACAGTGCAAAGACGATAGAAAAAAGCATAAACCTAAAACCTGTAAAAACACTTTTTAATGATGTCAATGTAATTAAAACCAATACTTCCATGATAGATACCATTTCATTGATGAAATATGTAGATAGTCCTAAAGAACTTAAAAAAATAGGGAAAATCAGTCATGTCTACAAAGCCAATACCAAAGGGGTGATGAAAGTTCTAGGTAAAGGTGCTTTACGTGCTGGTAAAAGTGTCATAAAGTGGACTACAAAATTGATTATTGGGATTGTTGGACTATTAAGCACATTCTTTGGTTTTGTTTTTATGTCATGGTTTAAATATAGAGCTATGAAGAAGTTGAGAGGTACCGTCTTTTGAACCACAGGTAATAGAGAGCTGTCAGTATGAACCCCGAGCCTAAAGTGAAAGTGATCCCTTCCAAACTCATACCCCATTTAGAAGCATATCCTATGAAAAGTGCGGTGAATACATTTGAAAGCATAAAGAACATATCGTTATAGGAGATGACTCTTCCCATATAGTTACTTGCGGTCTCTTCTTGTATAAATAGATAGGTATATGACCATAAAGTAGTGATGAAAAAGCCTGTGATGAAAAGACTTATTAATGCATAATAGAAATTATATTCCATTTGTGACCAAAGTATAATGGCAAGTCCTTGTAGCATGAAAAAATAGTGTAGATTGTTTTTAGAGATAATACTGGAGATAAAAAATGGACCTATCATTAACCCTAAAGCTCTTGTAGCATTCATCCAGCCAATGGCGAGAGGCACAGCGATGAGTGTTTTGTACTCAAAGTCTGCAAGTAGGGTAATAAGTGCATCAAAACTTGTAAGCCCAATGCTTGCATGTAAGAAAATGAGGTGTAAGAGTTTCTTTTTTGCAAGTAAATATGTGAAACCTTCTTTGAACATTTGTAAATGTGACTTAGTATGTTTTTCGTTAGAAAGAGAAAGCGGAAGTCCCAGTAAAAGGACGACTGATATGCTATACAAAAAAGCATCTATCATAAACGCTGCATCAAAACCCATGTAATGCGTGGCTATGCCTCCTGCTGCCATGCCTACAGCATAACAAAGTGACCAGATAATGGAGTGTATTTCATTGGTGTTTTTGAGCATATCTCCTTGTACAAGTTTAGGAAAAAGTGTCATCTCTGCTGAAAAAAGCATAGAGGCAGCAGCAGAACGAAAGAAGATGAGAATTAACAAAACCCATAAGTATTTCAAAGAATCAATGAAAATAAACCCTAAAGTCATGCCTATTTCAACCAGAAGAAGGATAAGCATCAGTCTTTTGAAAGGCACTCTGTCTATGACATTGCCTATAACAGGTGCGAGTACTACTGCAGGGACCATAGCCATAGCAGCCGTAAAAGCGATGGTGATTTCACTCGCACCAAAATCAACAATCATAGCGAAAATAGCTACTTGAGAAAACCAAGTCCCAAAATAAGAGATAAGTTGAATGAGTGAGAGTCGCCTGATGACGGGATGCTTTAATGTTTCACTATATGTCATAGCGTATTAGACTTTATCCGTAAGGGTATAGGGTATCTGTTTTTCATTTAATAGTGCAGTATATAAGTTGAAAGATTCTTGGGCAAGTGTTTCATTGTCAGAGGCTACTGAAATACTTACTTCCCATGTTTTATCTTTGCCATTATTTTGTAGTTTAGGTAAGGAAGAAAACTCTATACCTTTAGGCATTTGTTGCATGATGTCGATAAAGATATTTTCTTTGCACTGTGCAGTGAGTGTGTGCCTAAAAGTTTCTTTTTTATTTGGGATGAGTTTTTCAAGTATTTCAGTCACCATAGGATGGCTCATCTGGGGAAAACCTGGCATGAAATAGTAGCGCTCATCTAAAGAGAAGGCAGGCATTTTATTGACAGGATTATCCAAAAGATCTGCTCCCTTTGGAAGTTTGGCCATTTTGATGGAATGTGGGTAGGCATTTTCACCTAACTTTTCCTCTATGATTCTTTTAGCCTCTTCATGCACCACAAAATCACCATGGCGTAAAGCAATAGCGGCACATTGACGTGTATGGTCATCTGGAGTAGAGCCTATGCCTCCAAAACTAAAAAGTACAGGGTTAGGTTGAGATGCGATAAATTTGATAGTTTGAATGATAAGTGCAGGGTCATCTTCTATGATAAATGAACCTGTGAGTTTGTGACCCTTATCTAAAAGGGCTTTAGTGACAAAGTCAAAGTGAGCATCCTGACGGCGACGATTGAGGATTTCTGTGCCTATGATGAGGACAAAAAAGTGAGGAGAAGACAAAGTCTATTCCTCAATATAATTTTTGAGTTTACGTCCTACTTTAGGGTGTTTGAGTTTCTTAATAGCAGATGATTCTATCTGTCTGACTCTCTCACGTGTTACAGAGAGCTCTTTCCCTATCTCTTCAAGTGTTCTGTCACTTTCATCTTCAAGTAGACCAAAACGCATACGAATCACGGCTTTTTCTCTTTCATTGAGTTGATCAAGTACATCATCAATTTGGTTGTTGAGGTCATCTTTGAGCACAACATCTGTTGGACTAAGTGTTGTTTTATCCTCGATGAAGTCACCAAATCTACCATCATCTTCATCACCCACTGGTGTCTCAAGAGAAACTGGCTCTTTGGTAATTTTGATGACATTTTTTACTTTGTCTACAGAGAGTCCTACTTCTTCAGCAATCGTGTCAAGATCTGGCTCTTTTCCTGTCTCCTGGAGGTGCTTTCTGATAATTTTGTTAATACGGTTAATCGTCTCAATCATGTGAATAGGAATACGGATGGTTCTAGCTTGATCTGCAATGGCACGAGAGATGGCTTGACGTATCCACCATGTCGCATAGGTAGAAAACTTATATCCTTTTTCATACTCAAATTTATCAACCGCTTTCATCAGTCCGATGTTACCTTCCTGGATGAGGTCAAGGAATGGAAGTCCACGGTTGGTATATCTTTTGGCGATAGATACAACCAGTCTAAGGTTCGATTTTGCCATACGTGTTTTTGCTACTTCTGACTTGGCTTTACCTTGACGGATTTGTCCAAGAATGTCTTGGAGTTTCTCTTCACTAAGGTCAAAACCACCTTTCGAGGCTTCTCTTGTTTCAAAAAGTTTCTTAATCTCAACATAGGTAGAAACCATAGTAGTCTCTGGTACCGCATCGATGATGTCATCTTTGTCCATATTGATGATATTGTCGAGTATTTTCTGGTGGTTTGCTTTGAGTGTATCGTTAAAGAGTGGGAGTTTGTATTCAAGTCTTTTAAGTTCTTTGTCAAAACTGTCATCAGAAGTGAGTGCTGTCTCCATCGCTTTTACAAGTTCATTGATAAGCTTAGATGTTGGTCCAAGATTTAAAAGCGCTTTTTTAAGCAACTCTTTTTTAAATGCTATTTTAAGACGTTCATGTAAGATAGCTACAGGGTCAGTCTCTGTCTCTAAAAATGTATCTAAATCTTCACGGGCTTTCATCCAGTCTTTTTTGGCTTTTTCCAGTGCTTTAAAACTATCTACAACTTGTTTCACGCGCTTGTCATCTTTAGGTGCTTTTTTCTCTTCGTTCTCTTCTGTAGGCTCTTCTGCATTTTCATCATCTGAAGATGCTTTTTCATCTTCAAAAGATTTAAAAAGCTCTTTTACACGTCTTTCACGATTAAGTAAAGGCTCCTTGTAATTAATAATGTATCCTATGAGGTACGGGACAGAACAGATAGCATCAAGAATGATGTCTTCTCCTTCTTCTATAGTTTGAGAGAGATCTACTTCTTCTTCTTTTGTCAGTAGTGGTATTTTACCCATCTCGCGCAGGTACATACGCACAGGAGAATCAGAACGGCTCCATTCAAGAATCTCTTTCTCTTTATTAAGATCAAATTCATCTTCTCCGCCCTCAGCAAGTCGTTTTCTTGTTTCCGCAAGTTTCTTTTTTTCTTTGTCAGTTAAGAATTTTGCATATTCTGATGCAGAGATAATTTTTGTTTTGGAATCTGTTGCAAATTTGTGTATTTTTTTAACTTGTGCAGCAGTGGGTTGCTTGGTAAGTTCTTTGGCAATGTTTTCGAGTGTAACCACATCACCTTTTTTCTTAGAAGTAAAAAGTGCCTCAATATTCTTCATGCTATCTTTTGCTGCCATGTCTGTCCTTGAAAATGTGAGGTGAAAACCTCAGAAATAATTAAGATGGATTATACCGAAATTTCATTCATTTTTAGCCCGAAATTTGATAAATTTGATTTTTTCAGCTATAATCGCGAAAATTTTAAAGGGTTTGATACCCTGTACTAAGGACATCAATTTGCAAGGTAAAGTTTGGAAATTTGGTGATAATATCGATACAGATCTTATCATCGCAGCAAGATATCTCAATACTTCTGATGCATCAGAGTTAGCAAAATACGTCATGGAAGATGCAGATCCTGCATTCGTTTCCAAGATGAAAGAGGGTGACATCATTGTTGCTGGTGAAAACTTTGGATGCGGTTCCAGTCGTGAGCATGCACCTATAGCGCTTAAAGCTGCTGGGGTATCTGCTGTCATCGCACCTACTTTTGCCCGTATTTTTTATAGAAATGCGTTTAATATGGGATTACCAATCTTTGAGCTTCCAGAAGCGGCAGAGATTAATGAAGGTGACACCGTAAGAGTAGATATGGATGCAGGTGAAGTCATTAATGTTACTCAGGCAAAAACCTATAAATTTACACCTATTCCAGAGTTTATGCAGGAGTTGGTAGATGCAGGCGGTTTGATATCATTTGCAAAAAAAGAAATTGAACAGAAGGTGAAGTAGAATGAAAAGTTATAAAATAGGCGTTATCAAAGGTGACGGGATTGGTCCTGAGATCATTGATGAGGCGATAAAAGTACTTGACGCAGTCTCTGTAGCAGAAGGGTTTAACCTTAAGTATGAAGAGATGTTGCTTGGTGGCGCTGCTATTGATGAGACTGGTGTACCTCTTCCTGATGAGACTGTTCAAGGTGTAAAAAAATGTGATGCTGTTCTTTTTGGTGCTATTGGTGGGCCAGAGTGGGATAATTTGGAGAGACATTTACGTCCAGAGTCAGGACTGCTTGGCTTACGTAAAGAGATGGGAACATTTGCCAACCTTAGACCTGCAATGGTCTATGATGAGTTAGTCAATGCTTCAAGCCTTAAGCCAGCGGTTATCCAAGGTGTAGACATTATGGTGGTACGTGAACTAACAGGCGGTATCTACTTTGGTCAACCACGTGAATATAATGCAGATAAATCTTACAATACCATGGTTTATACACGTGAAGAGGTAGAGCGCATTGCTGTGGTAGCATTTGACATCGCTATGAAGCGTGACAAGCGTATCTGTTCTGTCGATAAAGCAAATGTACTTGAAGTAAGTCAGTTTTGGAGAGAAATCGTAGAAGAGGTAGCAAAAGACTACCCTGAAGTTGAGCTATCTCATATGTATGTAGACAACGCTGCGATGCAACTCATCCGTGATCCAAAACAGTTTGATGTCATTTTAACAGGAAATATCTTTGGAGACATCTTGTCAGATGCTGCCTCTATGCTTTCAGGGTCTATCGGACTTCTTCCAAGTGCAAGTACAGGTAAAGGTGTTGGCTTGTTTGAACCTATCCATGGAAGTGCGCCTGATATTGCAGGACAAGGTATTGCCAATCCGTTGGCGACTATCTCATCAGCTTCTATGATGTTGCGCTATGCTTTAGATGAATCAACTGCAGCAGATAAGATTGATGATGCTATCAAAAAAGCATTGAGTGAAGGGTATCGTACCGGTGATCTTGGTGATTATGATGCAAAAGAGATTATGACATGTTCTGAGATGGGTGACATAGTCGCTGATTATGCATCACGTTAGGATTAGAAAATCATGGAAAAACGTGCAAGAGTCCTTATAGACTGTAAAGATGCAAAAGGTTTGGTCTATAAGATATCTAAAGTCTTTTATGATAGAGGATTGAACATAGATAACAACCGTGAATTTGTTGACAAAGAGCACGGTAGGTTTTTTATGCGTACGATTGTGACGGGGCTTTTTGATATAAAAGAACTTGAAGATGAACTGCATACAGTTGTACCCGCTGAGGCACATATCAGAGTCATCGAGCCAAAAGATAAAAAAATTGTTTTGATGGTCACTAAAGAGTCTCATGCTTTGGGTGATATACTTGTACGTCATGCAGATGGTGAACTGGGTGCCAAGATACAGTGTGTCATAGGTAACCGTGAAACACTTAAAGAGCTGGTAGAGCGTTTTGATATCCCTTTTATTTACATACCTGCAGATGATTTAAGTAGAGAAGCACATGAAGAAAAAGTGATGGCTCAGATAGATAAATATGAATTTGACTACATTGTCCTTGCCAAATATATGCGTATTTTGACACCTACTTTTGTGAAAGCATATGCACAGAAAATCATCAATATTCATCACTCTTTTCTTCCTGCATTCATAGGAGCAAACCCTTATAAACAAGCATTTGAAAGAGGTGTAAAAATCATCGGAGCTACTGCACATTATGTAACGGATGATCTTGATGAAGGGCCTATCATCGCACAAGATGTCATCCCTGTAACACACAGACTAAGCTGGCAAGATATGCAACGTGCAGGAAGAGACGGAGAGAAAATCGTACTTTCTCGTGCTCTGGCACTTGTTCTGAACGATAGAGTCTTTGTGAATGGAAATAAGACGGTTGTTTTTTAATTTTTGTTTACAAAAATTTCTCTATTAATCACACGAAGTGTGCCTTGTCATCCCGAACACCCTTGAAAGCAACGCGATTTGAGAGGGATGACGCTTTTTTTGCTTCGTTTTTTTCTAAAAAAAATGAAGAGAGAAACAACGCCTCGATATGCATATTTAGGAAAGTATAAAAACTAAAAAATGTATAATCTTTCAAGATAAGGATAGCCCGCATGTTCAATATCGTACTGGTAGAACCCCAAATCCCACAAAATACAGGAACCATAGGCAGACTCTGTGTCAATTTAGGTGCCACACTCCACCTCATAAAACCCCTAGGCTTTGACATTGATGACAAAGCAGTCAAACGCGCAGGGCTTGACTACTGGCAACACCTTGACCTTGTGGTATGGGAGAGTTTTGAGGAGTATCTAGCCCAGTATCCTATTACGCAAAATTCCTATATGGGTACCACCAAAACAGATAATCTTTACTTCAACGCCCCCTTTAAAAAAGGGGATCATATCCTTTTTGGGGCAGAGACACGAGGGATTGACGAAAAGGTACTTTTAGCGCATCCTGAACAGTGTATTACTATCCCTATGGGAGGGAAAGGTAGAAGCCTGAACCTTGGGGTCTCTGTAGGTGTGGTCATTTATGATGCGTTACGTCAAAACTATGAAGGTTTTGAAAAAATAACCATACAAAACAGCTTAGAAGGAAACGCATAATGTCTTTTGGAGATATAGTGTATGTCATTGCTATGGTATTATTTGCTTATCTTACTTTTGGGATAGTAAAAAATTATTATAAAAATAAGTTTGATGATGAGGGTAGACGTTTAGATATGCAAGAAAAAAATACACAAAAGGAAGATAAAAAGGCATAAAAGTATGCCTTTTTTTCAGAAGACTAACGTCTTCTTGCGTATCTACTTTTTTTGTAAAGTGCGAGTGCTTGAGGCATGAGTCGTCTGATATTTGCTATACGACTAGCAGGAGCAGGGTGTGTGGAAAGATATTCTGGAACTCTTTGACCTTGTTTACCAAACTTCGCCCAAAAAGAGAGGGCTGCTCTTGGGTCATAGCCAGCTTTCGCCATGAGCATAAGTCCAATGCTATCTGCTTCTGTTTCATTTTGACGAGAGTATGGGCGGATGTAACCTAGTGTTGCACCTTGTCCATAAACGCTATTTACCTGTTGTGCTGTTTGTGCATTGACACCAGCTACGCCCATACCCACTTGAAGTAGAGCACCTATGAGTCCTGCTTTTTGTTTACGGGCTGCACTTTTTACCCCATGAGAACGTAGTGCATGGGCAACTTCATGTCCTATGACAGCTGCAAGTTCTGCTTCGTTGGAAGCATATTTAAACAACCCAGAATAGACAAAGACTTTTCCTCCTGGAAGAACAAAAGCATTGGCTTGTTTTGGGTTGTTGACAAGATGGTATCTCCATTGAAAGTCTGGACGTCCAGAAACTCTGGCTATACGAGACCCCACTTTCCTTACAGCGTTATAGAGCTTACCACTTCTTATGAGTCGTACTTTACTTAAAACCTGTCGTTCTTGCTGGGCTCCTAATGCATTTTCTTGTTGTGGTGATACCTTACCTCCACCTAAGCCACCAGCACAGCCAGAGAGCGCTATGGCTGTTGTCCCAGTTAATATTAATTTGACTACATAATTCATTTTTATTTCCCCTTTTTTTTGATCTAAAAAATTATAACTTAAATTAAATTAACATCCCATAACCACCTATTTACCAACTTTTAGATAAAATAATATCAATTTATATTTACAGGAAAGTGCAGTATGACACAAGCATTACTTATCGAAATTGGTGTAGAAGAATTACCAGCGATACCATTACTTAAAATTGTAGCAAACATAGAGAAATCATGGAAAAATATATTAGGTGAATATAATCTTGAGAGTGACTTTGAATTTATCTATACGCCAAGACGCTTAGTACTTAAACACACGGCTATGCCTGTAGGTCAGGCAGATGCAACCGTAGAGTTCTTCGGACCTCCTGTGGTAGCAGCACTGAAAGATGGTGAGCCTACGAAAGCGGCAGAGGGCTTTGCTCGTAAATGTGGTGTAGCATTTGAAGCACTTGGTCGTGGAGAGAAAAATGGCAAAGAGGTACTCTACTTCAAAAAAGAAGAGAAGGGTGCAGAGACTAGTTCACTTTTGCAAGAGATGTTAGAGAAGTGGATAGCTTCCATGGCATTTGGAAAGATGATGCGTTGGGGTAGTAGAAGTGATGAATTCATCAGACCTATCAGATGGCTTCAAGTGCGTATGGGTGAGGACTCTGTACCTGTAGAACTTTATGGGGTAAAGGCTGATACAAAGACCTATGTACACCGTATGGTCACCTATGATGCTGTAGATGTACCAAGTATCGAAGCGTATGATGATATGCTGGCACAAGGTGCAGTCATGTTACAACCTAAAGAGCGTGAAGCACTCATTTTAGCAGAGTTTGACTCACTGGAAAAAACACACGATATCCTCATAGAGATAGACAGAGCACTGTTGGCTGAAGTTGTGGCGATTACTGAAAACCCTAAAGCATTGTTGGGCACGTTTGATGAATTATTTTTGGAGCTTCCACCTGAGGTGATTATTACCTCTATGAAAGAGCATCAGCGTTATTTCCCTGTGTTTGAAAATGGGAAAATAGCCAATAAGTTTGTGGTCGTAAGTAATGCCTATACAGAGGACTACTCTAAGGTTGTAGCTGGTAATGAGCGTGTACTTAAGCCACGTCTTGCAGATGGACTTTTCTTCTATAAAAATGACCTGAAAAATGGTCTGAGTACAGATGGGCTTGAAAAAGTACAGTTTATCGATGGGCTGGGAACGCTTGCAGATAAAATAGAGCGTGAGAAAAATATCGCTATGAGACTGCTAGGACTTTACATGGAAAAAGTAGAAGCCCAAACGGGCAAAAACAATGTAGAACTTGAAAAACTCATGGATAAAGCAGTCAATCTTGCTAAAGCCGACCTGATGTCTGAAATGGTTTATGAGTTTACAGAGCTTCAAGGTCTTATGGGGTATTACTACGCCAAAGCCCTAGGGGAGGATGAACTGGTTTATACTGCCATAAAAGAGCAATATATGCCTGTAGGTGAGGGCGCAGAATTACCAAGCTCTATCTTCTCATCTATCGTGGCAATGTCAGCGAAGCTAGATACCTTACTTGGACTCTTTTCTGTTGGAAAAATACCTACAGGTTCTAAAGATCCTTTTGCACTGAGACGTGCGGTTAATGGTATTGTGAGAATTGTCACAGAGTATAATTTGGCATTCAACATGGACGATGTGATAACGCTTTTAAAAGCAAATTATGATGCATTTGATACGAAGTTACTTACTGACTTTATCATCGAGCGTATCTATAAGTCATTCGATGCAAACCCATCAGTGATTGCTGCGGTATTGGCTTCAGGTGAAAGAGACATAAACGAGATAGCTAAAAAAGTCTCGGCACTGAATGAGATAGTAAGCGCAGACACTTTCAAAGAGCAGTTCTCTACCTTTAAACGTGTAGCTAACATCTCTAAAGACGTAGATTTAGATGCAGAACTAAACATAGACACCACACTCTTCAAAGAAGATGCAGAAGTGACACTTTACAATGCCTATGAAAAAGTCATCAATGCTACCTACCATGACTACAAAGAAGAACTAGAAGCACTCTTTGGACTCAAACGTGA
>CAZQOC010000008.1:0-18440 GCA_964594745.1 uncultured Sulfurovum sp. | reverse complement strand
GCTCACAACAAGAAGGCTCTCCTTTGATGTCTGTGTAGAGTGCCACACCTGACTGCCCTTTGTTGGATGAAGAGTTGATACTTTGAAACTTATAGTCACGTTCAAAAATACCTTCAGGTATCTGCTCTGCTTCTGCTTTTATCTCCTGAAGTCCGAGGAAATCAACATCTGCTTCGTCTATCCATTTGAGTGCATCTTTTTTATCTACAGCACGTATGCCGTTCACATTCCATGAAATAAAAGTAAGTTTTGCCATGATATTCATCCTAAATCGTATTAGTTTTGCTAGAATAATATCAAAAAAGGCTGTAGATTATGGCACAAGCAGATAAAGAACGCTGGAACGAAAAATACCAAGAGAGCAAAATTCCCAATGAACCTATTAAACTGATAGTGGACTATGCTAAACTAGCCACAGGAAAACAAGCTTTAGACATCGCCTGTGGATTAGGAAGACATAGCAAGTACTTAGCAAGTCAGGGCTTTGAAGTCGATGCCCTTGACATTTCATCTGTGGCGATAGAGCAACTGCAAGGCATACCACATATACATGCGATGGAAGTAGATTTTGATACCTATACTTTGGACAAAGAGAAATATGATCTTATCGTATGTACCTATTTTCTAGAGCGTAAACTCTTTCCTCAGATGATAACCGCACTCAAACCAAATGGTATCTTACTACTAGAGACATTTTTACATAATGCAGACAATGAAAGAGCCCCATCCAACCCTGCATTTATGCTTAATGAAGGAGAACTCGAAGCCTACTTTGACCATGAGATGGAGTTACTTCATATTCCGGAGTTTTGGGATACAGATTACCAAGGGTACAAAACGATGAAAACATCTATGGTGGCTAGAAAAAAGAGTGGAGGAATGACAGATGAAGATTTTTGGGCATAGCCCAAAAATTAGTTAACGACGCTTACTTTTGTACCACGTCTTACTTTTTTGAAAATAAGTTTAGCAATTTTAGGCTGGAGTCTGACACATCCGTTACTTCCTGGGTAACGTTTTACATATTTACTTGCGTGTAGTCCTACTCCACCACTTGTAAGTCTCATCCAGTTGTGCATAGTGTGACCAACATATTTTGCTTTTGGACCTCTGTATTTTCTTCTGTCCCCATGGTATACTCTTTTACCATTTCTATACATATCACCAAATATAGTAGATTTTTTAGCAGCGATTTTTTCCATAATTTTAAATGTACCAAGTGGTGTATGCTTATCTCTGTATGTTTTAGTGTTTGGTTCTAACTTATGTTTGGCACCAGTTGTACAAGGCGCAGATAATGCTACTTTACCAGCAACTAAAAGTTTAACTCTTTGTTCACTCACATCAATTTTTAGATGTGTATTTCTACCATTTGCTTTGCAGAGTAATTTATTGTCTTTAAAGACTTTATAACTTTTTCTAAGATTTACATGTTTACGAAATGCCTGATAAGAACTATAATTACTATTTTTCATCAATGCAACATGTTCTACTTGTTTATCTTTAGGAAATTTTATTTTTTTAGAAATTTTATCTAGTTTGACTTTAGTGGCTTTTCCTACCCAACCATCAGCAGGAGATAATTTATGTTGTTTTTGAAATGCAATGACTGCTTTTTTAGTATTTTCACCCCATTTTCCATCTGGTGTTAAATTTGCATGAATTTTTGTATCTCTATTTAATGCAATCTGAAGATTACGTACGGCACTATAATCATTGGTACATTTATCATTGAGTTCAGTATCACAAATGTCATCATGACTTGTAAAATATCCTTTGGCATTTGCCGCAGAAATCAGCATAAAGGTACTTAATAGTATTTTAGAAAGTTTAATCATATTGTCTCCAGTAATTGTGATTGTAGGTATTTTAGCATTTTAATATTAATTAATTATAAAAGTTTACTTATCATTTTCTTAAATAAAAAATGAGGAAAACAGTCCAATAAGCCCACCAAACACACCACCCCAAACCACAAGCCAACCTAAATGTTCTTTGATAAGCTCTTGCACTAGTTCTTTCACCATACGAGGAGTAAGTTCATCTAGTCGTTTCGTGATGAGCGCTTCAACAGAGGCTATCATGTCATCTGAGAGTGCTGAGCTTTGTATGTGGTGGTCGAGTTGTGCTTTAAACGCATCGGAGGAGACTATGGAGCTCACAGCAGCGCTTAACTTACGTGCAAAAGGTTCACGTAATCCTTCTAAAGCTTCCTCTCCTCCAAACATACTTATCGCCCCACCAAACTTAGATTCCATGACTGTTTTAGACAATGCATCAAAAGCAGGAGAGAAGTCTGCTCCTTCGACTAAAGGTGTTAAGTCTATCTTTTTATCTTCATTTTCAAAAAATCTATTGAGCTGTTCTTTGGTAAAAAACTGTTTCATTATCATCGTGCGTATGGATGCTTTAAAAGTCTCAAAATTTTTCTCTATAATCCCAGAACCATACAGCAAAGGCACACGTTCAAAAAGCATATGAATCGCAAGCTGGTTGGTAATGGCACCAGAAAGTGCGAAGAGTCCTGTGAAGAGTAGCGGGTTTTGGTAGGATTCTGGGACGAAAAATGATAAACCTATGAGAAAAATAGAAACTACATCCGTTACAAAAGATTTATTCATTGAGTAACTTCTCCTTTAATTCCTCTACAGAACATACCACATCCTTATCACAATGATCCGTAAATCCCCAATCAACCATGATATAGTCCATTTTAGCTTCTTTGGCTGCCATTTCATCTCGTGGACCATCACCTATAAAGAGTGCTTCATCTTCCCTGAACCCCAGTTCATCTAAAAGTTTGAAAAGCATATCGGGGTGTGGTTTGCCTTGGAGTACGTCATCATAACAGGCGATGCCATCAAACAAATCATACACTTCCGAGTGCGTAAGTGACTCTATGGTTGAACCTCTGTAGGCATTGGTAGCGACTGCTAATTTTTTACCTTTTGTTTTAAGCAAAAGTAGAAGTTCTTTTATGCCTTTGTAGAGTACCAGTTCTGACTCATGGTGTTTGGTATAGTACTCTGAAAACCATTTTTCATGGTCAGCATCAAAGGCTTTGGCATGGTAAAATGTCTGTGCAGGGTTAATGGTATGGTCATTGACAAGACGTAAGATGTGTTCTTTATCCATCGGTTCAAAACCTAAGTTTTTACGTACATAGTTAATGGCATTGGCAATAGTAATGGAACTATTGACCAATGTACCATCCATGTCAAAGATGATGAGTTTTTTTTGCATAGATTACTTTTTATCCTCTTTAGGCGTACGGTTAAACTTGATATACACAGAAAGACTAAGCAGTAAGAATGCAACCCCACCCATAAGTGCAACAGCATACATGAGTTTTGCAGGATCTGTAAGCGCAGACTTGAAGACTAACATTAACGCTTCAATAGAAAGCGCGATAATGATTGAGCCCAAGAAACGTATCATGGTTTGGTGTCCTTCAGCAGAACCCTGTTTTTTCTCTTTACCTAAAACCTCTTCTTCAAAAATGGCCTTAACAAGATCAAAAATAGCAAGTGCAAGAGTAAGTAAAATAGTCGCTTCAAACATTTGATTAATATCGATAGCCTTAAAATCCAAACCAAAATGCATAAAAGCGATAACACCTTTCACAAAAAGCAGCAACGAGACTGCTGCAAGAGCTATAGAAAATGCTGTATAGGATATTTTACTCAATTTTCCAGAGAACGAATCTACAGAGGATGGATGTACCATACGTAAGATATTTGCCAATGAAATGTCAACACAAATAATACAAAGCAGGTTATCCTCTTCGTCATAGATAGGAAATGCTGATGTGACAACCATCGTATTACTCACATATGATGGGTAAGGGTCAGTCAAAATACAACGATGTTCTTTGATTGTTTTATAATAATAGGCTCTGTCACTTCTGTCTTCACCCTTTCCTAGACCTCTAAGTTTTTTATTTTTAGAAATATTATCTATAATTTGTATACCATTTTCATCTAAAGCATAAATAGCTTCTGCTTTTGGGAGACTATCATTCAAGTTTTCCAATTTTGAAAGAACAGTATTAATATCACCACTTTTAATGGTTTGAGAGATATTTCTTCCCATGATATAACATAAATAGGCTCTTGCTTTTACACGTATTTGTGCATATTCTTGAATCTCTTTGATTTGCATATTATCCCCTTAGCTTATACTATTTCATTATTAATTTATAATACTTTACCCAAAATATCTGTAAAACTAACCTTTTGATTGATAGCTACTTCAGGAAAGATACTTCCTTTTTGTGAAAATGTCAAAATAGTAGAACCCATTTCAAACCAACCAAAAAGTTCACCACGCTCAAGTGTGAGATTTTCATACGTATAATGTCTAGGTGCTCTTATTTCTGAGTTTGTGCGAATGTTTTCTTCAAACGTTACAACCATCTTACCTACATTGAGTGCCCCGACCAGTACCAATACCTGTGTTCTGCCTTTTGCATCTTCACACTCTATGATGACCCGCTCATTTTCTATAAAAAGATCTTTCATATTCCGTAAAAGTGGGAAATTTACAGGATATAGTTTTCCTGGTATATGCGTAAGACTAAGTATCTTCAACGTCATGGGCATATGATAACGGTGATAGTCTTTGGGTGAAAGGTAGAAGTTTATAAACTCCCCTCCTTCAACTTTAGCAGCCAAGTGACGATGATACTCCCCAAAGAGCCTATTGATATCATATGACATACCTTTAATTTGGTATGCTTTACCCTCTCTAATGGTACCTGCATCCGTAATCAGTGCATCGACCCCAGAGATAAGTGCGTTTTTATCTTCTGGTAAGGCAGGCAGTGTTACAAACCCTCTAGTAAATAATTTATTGAGCGTGGGGTAAGAGCTTGGTTCTTTAAAAGCGGACATGTCAAGTCCCATCAGTTTCACATAACCCATATTGATGAAGTTTTGTATAGGTGCAGGAAATGCTTTGGAGGCAAATTTTCCAAATAGATTGGAAATGACAGAAGTATAGTGTTTTGACATCGATATTCCTAAAATTAAATTATGCGTATTATATCAGAAATACGATATGATATTTTTAATTTAAATTAAGGAAACTTCATGCCAAAATATGTACTTTTCGATACTGAAACCACCGGGAATCAAGAACAAGACCGCATCATACAAATTGGTGCACTTATTGTACATAGTAAAGACAAAATAGAAGTCTACGATGAACTCTGTTCAACTGAAGTACCCATCACGATTGAAGCGATGGAAATACACAATATCACACCAGATGTCATAGAAAATCAACCTCCCTACAATGAACTAGAATGTGTTAAAAAACTTGAAGCCTATAATCAAGAAGAAAATTACCTCATTGCACATAACATTAGCTTTGATTTAGCTATGATAGAAAAAGAAGGTTTTGAAAATCACTATACGTGCATCGACACCCTACGTTGCGCAAAGCATCTGATTCCAGACAGCCCCAACCATAGACTCCAATATTTACGATATGCCCTTGGACTCTATTTAAATGAAGGAGCAGAAGCTAGTAAACTGGGTATTACTATTAAAGCACATGATGCCATAGGAGATGTGCTTGTCATGAAGCTTTTACTTTCTAAGCTTGTTGTTTTAGCCAAAGAACAATTCCCTGAAGAAAAAAACCCTATGGTGACCCTGGCAAACCTTACAAAAACACCTGTACTCATAAAAACATTTAAGTTTGGCAAATATAAAGGTAGAGAGATTTCGGAAGTGATAGATGAAGATAGAGGTTACCTTAAATGGATGCAAGGTAACCTAACATTAGATGAAGATATGCAATTTACTTTAGACTATTACCTAAACTAAGTTTTCTATCTCTGAATCAGAAATAGCAACAATACGTCGTTCCATTCGATTGATATTTTCAATCAATCTTTTAGATACCTCTTCCATTTCAGAGAAGTGTTGTTTTGCTAACGCTTTATCTGAATCATTTACTTTTTTCTTTGAACCAAAAAGTTTAGAGAAAAAACCTTTTTTGCCTGTCTCATAATAAATTGCAAAAATATTGAGGTACACATCATGCAATTTAAAATGCAAATCTTCTATCTCGGTCATACATTCTGCTGGATTGTTGCGTATGGTAGCGAGCAGTTGACCATCTGAATAAAACCATTTTCCAAATTTACACTCAGTTGAGTTCACAGGAATAGAATCTTCATTCACATCAAATCCGGAAATAAGGAGTTTTGCACGTTGTACCCAGTTAATATGTGCTGTTTTTGCTGCACGCAATTGGGTTAAAATGTCTGCTTTAGTCATTGACTTCCTTTAGTGAGGATAATATTTTATCAGTTATAATATCTATATATTATTTAGTTTAAGTTTAATACATAAGGTTCAATTATCATATTAAAAAAATATTATTTTAACATCTCATTGACAAGCATATTTACCACTTGGGGGTTTGCTTTGCCTCCTGTAGCTTTGAGAACTTGCCCCACAAAGAAGCCTAAGAGTTTAGTATTTCCTGCTTTAAACTTTTTAACATTGTCTGGATTTTTAGCTATGACATCTTCAATGATTGGTATGATTTGTGCAGGATCACTGATCTGGATCAGCCCTTTATCTTCCACAATTTTTGTTGGATTTTCTCCACTTTGTACCATCTCTTCAAATACCTGTTTTGCTATCTTGCTGGAGATGGTCTCTTCATCGAGCATTTTCACAAGTTGGACCACCTGAGATGGGGTAAAGGTAAGTGCGCTTAATTCTTTTTCTTTCAATTCTCTAGCCACATCATTGGAGATAATATTTGCCAAACTTACTGGGCTGTGCTGTACAGCCAGTGCTTCTTCATAAAAAGAAGATAGTTTTGCATCACGTGCCAAGGTATTGGCAACTTCACTATTGAGTTTAAATTCACTGGTATATTTATCAAACAGTGCCTGTTCTGCTTCACTCATAGGTGCTACTTCACCGTCAATCTGTTCTTTTTTTACTTGAGGCTTTGGTGGGTGTACTTTTTTCTTCTTTTTACCCCATGAGTCTTTAAGTCCAACTATTTTATTGAACACTGGTTTTTCATCGGTGTAGTCAACAGGATCAGCATAAAAGTACCCTTCACGCTCAAACTGATAGCGTTCATCAGGTTTTTGGGTAATCACAGCAGGCTCCACCAGTGCATTTTTGATGACTTTAAGTGAGTCAGGGTTGATGTCTTCTATCCCTTCAGGTGCCTCGCATGCAAAGAGTCTGTCATAGAGTCTTACTTCTACCTCTTTTGACTCTTTTGCATCTACCCATTGGATGGCACTTTTTACTTTGATGCCACTCGTGTCAGAACCACTTTTAGACTCAGGGTAATACTCTACTTTTATCTCAACAATGTTGCCATCAGCATCTTTGATAACCTCTTTACATCTGATGATGTAGGCATGTTTGAGTCTCACAGGTTGCTCTGGTGTCAGACGGAAATAGCCTTTTGGAGGTTCTTGCATAAAATCCTCTCTATCGATGTAAATCTCACGAGAAAAAGGAAGTTTTCTTGATCCCTCTTTCGGCACATCTTCAGGGTAATAAGATGCATCAAGCTCCTCATTTCCCTCATAGTTTTCTATGGTGACTTTCAGTGGGTTGAGTACACACATCACACGTGGCACTTTTTTGTTCAAATCATCTCTAATAGCAAATTCAAGCTGTGCCACGTCTACCATAGAGTTGGCTTTGGCAACACCTATGCTGTCACAAAAATTCAAGATGGACTCTGGGGTATACCCTTTTCTTCTATAGCCTGCTATAGTAGGTAAACGCGGGTCATCCCAGCCATTGACTATGCCATTCTCTACCAGTTCCAAAAGCTTTCTTTTACTCATCACGGTGTAGTTAATGCCAAGTCTGGCAAACTCATGTTGGTAAGGACGTGGTGGTTCAAGCCCCAGCGTATCAAGCACCCAATTGTAGATGTCACGGTTGTTTTCAAACTCCAAGGTACAGATGGAGTGTGTCACCCCTTCAATATAGTCAGAAAGACAATGTGCAAAGTCATACATAGGGTAAATAGCCCATGCATCCCCTGCTCTAAAATGATGTGCGTGACGTATACGGTACATAAGTGGGTCTCTCATCTTCATATTGGCTGCAGACATGTCTATCTTTGCACGAAGTATATGCTCACCCTCTTTAAATTCTCCATTTTTCATACGTTCAAAAAGGTCTAAATTCTCTTCTACAGAACGCTGGGCATATTTGCTTCGTTTTCCTGCTTCTGTCACCGTACCACGTAAAATTCGCATCTCCTCTTCATCGACACTGTCTACATAGGCTTTACCCATCTTGATGAGTTGTATCGCATACGCATAGAGTTTAGAAAAATAATCAGAAGTAAAACGTACATCTCCTTCCCATTCAAAACCAAGCCACTCTACAGCATCTTTGAGTGCTTCTACATACTTCGTGTCTTCAGTCGTAGGGTTGGTGTCATCCATTCTAAGGTTACAATGTCCCTGATAATCACGGGCAATACCAAAGTTAATAGCGATAGACTTCGCATGTCCAATATGCGGAAAACCATTAGGTTCAGGAGGAAACCTCGTCACAATCTCTTGATATTTTCCTGAGTTTAAGTCCTTTTCGACAATGGTACGTAAAAAATCTTTGCTCTCATTCATCACTGGGTGCCCTTTATATATAATTGTTGTATTTTAGCCAATTAGTGCTTATTGTGTGTTAGACAAAACAGATTGATTTTAAAATATTTATAATTTAAAACCACTATAATAACATTCAAATAAACTAAATAATTTTAGGTAACTTTAGGAGTACGAAACATGCTAAGATTTGCCGCTTCTCCTATTGGAGATATGGACATAAATACTCTGCGTGTAGCTATTTTAGACTACATTGTTGCACAGCAACGTCATGAAAATTTCACCATTCGTATCGATGATATAAATAAAACAAATAGTATAGAGGGTAAAGATACAGAGATTATGCAAATTTTAGAAAAATTTGCACTGAAACATGAATCTGTATTTCACCAGAGTGAACACCTGCATATGCATCAAACATTGGCTATCAAATTACTTGAAGTTGGCAAGGCATTTGTCTGTACATGTCATGAGGAAGGATTACCCTACTCTGGACGTTGTGAGAATGTAGATAAATCAGAACATGCAAAACTCAAAGAATCAGGTACCTCTTTTGTAATACGTCTCAAAAAACCTACAGAACCTATAGTCTTTCATGACCTTATTACAGGAGATGTCATCACGGCACCAGATGAAGTGGATGCCTTTGTCATTTTAGAGACAGATGGTACGCCTACCAAACTCTTTGCTTCTGCTTGTGATGATATGCTCTCAGGAATCACCACTGTCATAGAAAAAGAGACAGATATTCAAAATGCTGCAAGAGCATTACATATCAAGACCCAACTGGGTTACACAGAAGAGACAAGCTATGCACACCTGCCGATGATACAACATGCGCCCACCATTAAAGCGCTTTTTGAAGAGGGTTTTATGCCCGATGCAATCATCAATTACCTGCTTCTACTTAGCAATCCAAACGCACCACAAGAGATATTTACACTTCCTGATGCTATAGCGTGGTTTAAGATAGAAGACATAGTTAAAGAACCTGTCACATTTGACATAGATAAACTACGCCACATTAACCAAGAACATCTTAAAAATATGAATGATAAAGCACTTTCCACACTTTTTGGATTTGCAGATGCAGACATCGGAAAGTTAGCTAAACTCTATTTAGATGAAGTCAGTACTATCACAGAACTCAAAGCAAAGATAGACGCTATCTTTGCACCCAAAGATTTTCAGGAAGAATGGTCTGACCAGATGCGTACCATGGAGACCCTTATACAGGATGCTCCAATGTTCGATGATTTTAGTGACTTTGAGTCTTATGTGATGAAAGAATCCGGGCTGCAAGGTCCAGCATTTTTTAAAGCACTAAGAGTGCTACTCACAGGAGAACAACATGGTCCTGAACTGTCAGATATTTACCCACTTATCAAACCTTATATAATGGAGATTGCCTCATGAATGCCCTACTTTTTGCCCTCGTACAAACCTTACACACAGTGATTAATCTATATATCTGGATTATTATTATCGCTGCACTACTTAGTTTTGTCAGACCTGACCCTTACAATCCTATCGTTCAAGTACTTCATCGTTTGACCGAACCTGTTTTTGCTTTCATCAGACAAAAAATGCCTTTTGTTGTCTTTTCAGGAATTGATCTTTCCCCACTGGTTATCATCTTGGGGCTTCAACTCATTGATAACTTCATGATGCGTGCAATGTTAGGTTAGTCATGAAAATAAAATCCATATTATTTTCATTATTTCTTACAAGTTTTTTTCTTGTTTCCCCACTTTGGGCTAAGGCTTTTACCTATTATGAAGTACATCATATGCCTAAAAGTATTGAAAAAGACTATTATATATGGCGTTTTTTATCACAGCCAACAACGACAGCACTTCAAGCACGCAATATATTGAAAGACGCAAAACACCTTAACAAAAAATTGCGCACAGCATACAAAAAGAAAACAGGATTTTCTGCGCCAGATAATCATTTACAAAAAGATATTACCCCTGAAAACATTTGGAGAAAGCGAAGCAAAGCCAATAGTTACTTTAAAAAAGGGCTTTCTCTACTACGTAAAAATCAGCCAAAGATGGCTGCAAGTTATTTTGATGCTGCCCGCAAACTCTATGTTAAACGTCATGAAGTGGACAAAACACTTTTCTGGCTCTATTTAAGTACTAAAAATCCTACCTATTTAAAACATTTGCAAGCAAGTCACAATCCAAATATATATACCCTAATGGCAGCAGATACAATAAAAGGCCGATACCCTAAAACAATTACTGAAAGATTTAGAAAAAAACGCACCTTTGGTTTTGATGTTAAAAATCCCATCACATGGGCAAAAGTAAAACAAAAAATGAACCATATATCTAATTCAAAAATTGATGATTTGGCTGATGATTATGCCTCACAGGATAGTATAGGCATCTATACCTATCTGAAAGCCAGAGCCAGTAAACATAAAAAGTCTTATTTTCCTATGCCTTATCGTGATGCGATGAAACATATGTCTCCGCAAAGACAAGCGCTCATTTATGCCATTGCTAGACAAGAAAGCCGATTTGTACCTGCATCTGTCTCTCGTTCCTTTGCTTTAGGTATGATGCAGTTTATGCCCTTTTTGATAAAACATATTGCAAAAGAAAAAGGGTATAAGATGGATTTGGATGAAATGTTTAACCCTTACCGTGCCATAGAGTTTGCAGACTATCATCTTGACTATCTTAACAAATATCTGTATCATCCACTTTTTGTTGCGTATGCGTACAATGCTGGAATAGGATTTACTAAAAGATATTTAAAAAACCCTAAACATTTTCGTAAAGGATCTTACGAGCCCTACATGAGTATGGAAATGATGAAAAATGCCCAGGCCAGAGAGTATGGTAAAAAAGTACTGGCTAACTATGTCATTTATCTTAATAAATTAGGTGTAACCACGCGTATGACTTCTTTAGTAAAAACACTTGCCACACCTTCTCAAACAGATAGTTTTAGAAGATAGAGTCTTTATGTAAAACATACTTTGCCACTTTGGCAAAATGTAAAATACCTTTTCCATAGGTGTCACTCTTAAATATAAGTTTAAAACTTTTTTTAGCAGTATGTGGAAAATGTACCAAATAAAATTGACTCCAATCAGATACAAAAGATATATCTTTTAAATGTGGATCGTCTTTAGAGAGTAATTTTATTTCTTTTGCAGATTTTCCTTCAAGTGTGAGAGAATATCCCTCTTGCGTAATACTCTGCACATCACTGTCTTCTGCATAGATACTGATAATAAATACTTCATCACGCTTATCTATTTTCTTTTTACTGGGTTTGTAAAGGTAGGTACCCGTTAAGACAAGCTTTGTAATACCATTCTCTTTTAGTTGTATTTTTTCAGTTTTTTCAAGCTTTTGATGGTATATTTTATTTTTTTCATACACATGCATGAGGGCTTTCTCTTCTTTTGAAGTACAAGCACTTAAGAGGAACAATACTAAAATTGATGTCATACCCTTTAGCATATATTCTCCTCTTTAGTTTTGCAAGAGTTTAACATACATTCAATAAACTTTTAAGTATAATTTCCCCAATAGTTACAAAAGGGTATACGTGAAAAAAAGAGTTGCAGTAGCATTTACTGGTCCATCAAACAGTGGAAAAACCACACTTGTTGAGAAAGTCGCCAAAACATTTATAGCCAAACGTAAAGTAGCTATCATTAAAAATGACCCTAAAGACAAAGCACAGTTCGATGTCGAGGGTAAAGACAGTGACAAGTTCACCAAAACGGGTGCAGAAGTTGTCATTACATCCCCCACACGTACCACCTACTTCTCTCAACGCGAAAAAACACTTGATGACATTGTCTCTATGATAAGTGACTTTGACATCTTGCTCGTTGAGGGGCTTAAGACTCTACCGCTTCCACGCATTGCTATTTTTAGAAACAAGATAGATGAGAGCTACTTTGAGTACTCAGAAGCCATCGCAATCGATGAGAGCATTCATCTTGCAGACTACACTATACCAGAGCACATCACTCTGCTTGACCTAAATAACACTACACAAATCATAGAGTGGATAGACAACCACGCAAAGGAACTATAAATGACTACCATTTTTGACACCATCAAAACCGTTGCTTTTGAGATAGACAATGCCATTAAAACTTCTGACTTAGGCTATTCCGACTCAGAAAACTCTTCAGGAGAAGACCAGCTCAAACTTGACGTTCAATCAGACATTATTATCGAAAAAGCATTCGCTTCAGTCTCTGTAGTGAAAAACCTCGTCAGCGAAGAAAAAGAGGGGGTACTTGAACTCAATGCCGATGGAAAGTACACTATCTGCTATGACCCACTTGATGGTTCATCATTAGTAGATGTTAATCTCTCTGTAGGGTCCATCTTTGGTATCTACGAAGGGGAACTTAAGGCTGCAAATCTTGTAGCATCTGCCTATGTCGTTTACGGACCACGTATCGAACTCATGATAGCTACAAAAGGAGAAGCTCCTATGCTTTCACGTGTCATTGCAGGAGAGTTTAAAGAGATAGGCACAGTGACTATGGAGGAAAAGGGAAAACTCAATGCTCCAGGAGGGACACAGCAAAACTGGTGTGACTACCATAAGACATTTATAGATGACCTTTTTGCAGAGGGGTATAGACTGCGCTACTCTGGTGGTATGGTGCCAGACCTGCATCAGATTATGCTCAAAGGTGGCGGGCTCTTCTCTTACCCAGGCACATCAGACAAACCACATGGAAAACTCAGACAACTGTTTGAGGTCATCCCTTTTGCTTTTATGTACGAACAAGCAGGCGGACAAGCCATCAATAATAAAGGGTTGAGACTCATGGAGCTAGTCCCTAGCCACCCACATGACACAAGTCCATGTTTTTTTGGCTCTAATTACGAGATAGAAGCACTCAAAAAAGCCTATGGAATTAAAGCCTGATGAGCGACCAAGTTCTTGATGAATGGCAAATTGCCCTCACACACAAAAAAGCAGAACTTGAAGCCTGTCAAAAGACACATCAAGTCTCTAGCTGTTTAAAGTGTGAGAAGCTTCTTGATTGTGAAATACGTGATGCCTACATCAAAGCAGTCTATGACTCTATGAGCAAAGGCAAAGGCGGAGGGTTTGAGTTTTAACCAATCAGTGTTAATTTTTCTGCCCTACTCATCTTCTTTTTTATTTCATATTCCCGTTTTGAAGCACTACTTCTATCGGGATATTCTTCACTATACACGAGGCTGACAGGGCGTCTGACACGGGTATATTTTGCGCCCTTATCTGAGTCATTGTGTTCTTCCACACGCCTTTCTAACTCTGTGGTAATCCCAGTATACAGCGTGTTATCGGCACATTTTAAAATATAGACATAATACATAAAGATATTTTAACAGAAATAATTATAAACATTGTGGAGAGAGAAATAAAAAGCCCTAAGGGTAGACTTTTAAAGGTTAGTTGGATTTTTCCAAATCAAACATATTAAAATTACTTGTAACACTAGGAGCTGCAATAAATAATATATCTGAAAATTCTATAGATTTAATATAACTTCTAATCTGTATAAGCCCATCTCGTGACTTTTCATACAAAGTAATAGCTTTTTGTGAAAGGGTTATTTTGTGGTAGTCACTTACTTTGATAAAATATGTCGATTTTCTACTTATAACTTTATAATAGCGAACACCATCAAAAATATAACATTTTTTGCTGTCTAATAAGTCATTGGATATATTTAAGTCAACATTACACATATTTTATCTCCCATAAGTGTTTAATATTAAAGTATATTAAACATATAGCACCTAAGTATTTCTCGGATTATACTTAATTGATTCTATTTCGTAAGGTTTAAAGTACACACGCAGAGTATCTTCAGAAAGAAACATCTTATTTGTACTCTTATCTATTTTCAAAACTGCTCTACTTGTACGCATACCAGAAAAAGAATAACGATTGACTTGTATCACAAATTGAGAGGACGGAAGATTTTTCAAAGCATCCTCAAGGACATAGTAGTCACCATACTCTCCAATGAGTTTATAATACTTTTTACCATAAATAGCATATAGTTTTTTATGATGTAGTCTTGCTTTATCTAATTCTTTTTCTTTCTGACGGAGCAGTCTATCTTCATTGAGTTTATTCCAAATTTTCTTTTTTTCATAAAGGGATGCCAATGCAGATTTATAAATATTCTTGCGCGTATTGTTTGGAAATGTATGGTTAATATTAAGTGCTGCTGTCATCATGGATCCTTTACTAAATTTTATCTATACTACTTTATAGTTTACCGATAGAGTATTACTTAAGTGTTACCTCTTACTTTCCTCTAAAAGTAACCCTCCTTACAGCACTATTTAGATAATATACTTACCAAATTTACTTCTTTTAGTAAACCAAAAACTCATTTGTTTAAGGAAACATACTATGTCACATTCACAGTCAAACTCTTGCGAAAAAGCCTATATCACCACACCAATCTATTATGTCAATGACATTGCACACATTGGTCATGCCTATACGACTATCATTGCAGATACACTTGCACGTTATTCTCGTATGGCGGGCTTAGATACTTTCTTTCTTACGGGAACAGATGAACATGGACAGAAGATAGAAGAAGCCGCTAAAAAAAGAGGTGAAAGTACCCAAGCCTATGCAGACAAAATCTCTGCTACCTTTAAAGACCTTTGGGATGATTTTGACATCTCTTATGATAAATTTATCAGAACCACCGACGAAGACCATATGAAAGGGGTTCAAAAAGCCTTTAGTACCATGCACGCTAACGGTGACATTTACAAAGACACGTACAAAGGTCACTACTGTATCTCATGTGAAACTTTTTTCCCAGAGATTCAACTTGTAGATGGCGAGTTTTGTCCTGAGTGTGGTAAAAGTACGACCATCGTAGAAGAGGAGTCGTATTTCTTTAGACTCTCTGCCTATGAAGAGAAACTGCTTGCATGGTATAACGATACACCTGACTGCATCTTGCCAAGAAGCAAAAAAAATGAAGTGATTCGTTTTGTAGAGGGTGGTCTGCAAGACCTCTCCATCACCAGAACATCCTTTGACTGGGGTGTGAAGCTTCCTGAAGATATGAACGATCCAAAACACGTGATGTATGTATGGCTTGATGCACTGATGAACTACGTAACAGCACTAGGCTATGGTACAGATGATAAAGATATGGACTTTTGGCCGGCACGTGTACAGCTTATAGGTAAAGATATCTTGCGTTTTCATGCCATCTACTGGCCGGCATTTTTAATGTCCCTTGGACTGCCTATGCCTAAACACATCGCAGCCCATGGCTGGTGGACACGTGATGGTGAGAAGATGTCGAAGTCTAAAGGCAATGTCGTCAACCCTAAAGAGGTAGCTGATGCCTATGGGCTAGACAATTTCCGTTACTTTATGCTCCGTGAAGTACCTTTTGGTGGAGACGGTGACTTTAGCCAAAAAGCACTCATAGACCGTATCAACTCTGATCTTGGAAATGATCTTGGAAACCTACTCAACCGTGTCATCGGTATGAGTGGAAAGTACTTTGACGGAAAAGTAGACTCCAGCAATGTAACCAAATACTACCAGGCAGAACTGGATGAAGTACATGCATCTTTGGATAAACTTGAACCACTACTCTTTGAAATGCAAATCCACCGTTACCTTGAAGAACTATGGCGACCTCTCACAGTAGCAAACAAAGCCATAGATATGTACCAGCCATGGACACTCATGAAAGAAGGCAGAGAAGAAGAAGCGATGGCACTCAACGGTCTCATCGCAGCTATCTTGGCAAAAGTCTCTGTCATGCTCTCACCAGTGATGCCTGCTGTATGTCAAAAGATAGCTGATGCCCTGCACTTTAACATAGACAATGACGCTTGGATGAGACTAGCAAAAGGTACAGAGCTACTTGCACCATTTACACTGGAGAAGATAGACCCTCTTTTCCCTCGAATAGAAGAGCCACTTCTTACACAGATAGAGCCTGAAGACAGCAGCGCTGAAAATGAAAGTGCTGCGCCTAAAATTGAGAAGAAAAAAGAGCTTACACAAATCGAAGGTATCACATACATCGGCATAGACCAATTTTTCGAAACCTCTCTTAAGGTAGGAACAGTTGTACAAGCCCAAGAGGTACCAAAAAGTAAAAAACTTCTTTTACTCCAGGTTGATGTAGGCGAAGAGGTACCAAGACAAGTGGTGGCAGGTATCAAAGAGTGGTATAGTGCAGATGATATGCTAAACACCCAAGTATGTGTCGTAGCCAACCTCAAACCTGCTAAACTTATGGGACACATAAGTGAAGGTATGCTTCTTGCAGCCAAAGATGAAGATGGTCTATGTATGATACGCCCTGAAAAGCCTAAAACAGCTGGAACACCTATAGGTTAATATGAAAATAGAAGATATTTTAAACCTCACAGAGGGAACACTTAGTAATAGTCCAAAGGTGCAAGCTATTGAAGCTGCCACGGTCTTTCAATCAAAAGTAGAACATGGTGATCTTTTCTTCTCTTCAAATCAAGAAGAGATAGAACAAGCTATAGAAAATGGTGCGTATGCGATTGTATATGATGATGACAGCATTCAAAGAAAAGATGATGAAATAGCCTGGATAAAGGTCTCAAATATTCAACTTGCTGCCTTTAAGCTCATACGTTATGTGATTCTCAAAAAAGAGGCACAATTCTTTTTACTTTCAGAGCATGAACTCACCTTTTTAAAGATGATACTAACACATAAAACCAACATTGATTTTATCCCCAATGATTGGCGTAAAGCTTTTGAACAAATACTTAACACAGATGGAACACTCTATGTCGGTACAGATAAAGAGCTTATGAAACTCATCAAGCCAGATATAAAAAAACTAGAACGTGATGTAGATGGTTATCCTGTATTTGATACCCTCTTTAAGACCACATTTAAAGTTAATGGCTTCGTCTATCAGGAAAAAGATTTGATTCCTTTTCATTTGGAATACCTGTTGCGTGTCATTCATTTTTGTGATGCGAATGCTTTACCTTATGACTTAGAGCGTTTACGTTATACCAAACACTTTACCCCAGTATTTATAGATGCTCAACTCAACACTGCACGCTCAAATCAAAGTGATAAAGTCGCTATCTTTACAGATAATATTCCAGATATTGTAGAAGCCAGAGAGTACATCAAACGCTCAAATAACTGGGTCAAAGGCATTGTACTCACGCCACCGAAAACCAAAGTGCCAGGAATTGACCGTCCACATTGGTTTGAAAGTGAAGAAGAGGTCAGAGAGATACTGAAAAATACTCTCTTCAACTATGCTTTTATTCTCAATGCAGATAAAAGTATTCTTAATACCATTAAAGAAGATTATCGTCTATTTTAGCTTTTCTTTCTTTCCCAATTTAGATATGATACAGTCATAAAATCTAAAGGGAACCTCTAAATAATGAGGGAAAATATGCGAAAGATTATTAAAATTAAATACCATTTTCTTGTACTTATTGTAGAGCTTACTCTCCTTCTTTTAGCACTCTTTTTGGCTTATAATTTCATCTCCATGCCTGCGAAAAAAACCACATTTTACTTAAATGATAATACTATTACTACTCTTTTAAACACACTGAATGAAAAAGGATACAGCACCTATGCTATAGACAAATATGTCTTAAAATATATGACACTACCCAAAAAAGGATGGTATAGTCTAGAAGCACACAAGGTTGGTCGATTCGAATTTTTCAAATCGTTACACAAAAAAAGAGCTAAAACAATGCATATCAAAATATATGCAGGGGAAACAGCCCAAGAACTAACACGGCGATTAGCCAATGACATGAAA